>JAQUEZ010000337.1 GCA_028684915.1 Desulfobulbus sp. | reverse complement strand
ATAACCTTGACCAACGGCTTACCGGATTTGGCGATGACGAACGGCTCACCCTTAGCGGCTTGCTCCACCAGCCGAGATAAATGGGTTTTAGCTTCGTGAATGTTGTATGTCTGCATAATGGCTCCTCAGTTAGACTTAGTTTGTTAAACTTAGTTTAATACGATCCGCCGCCATGTCAAGTTCGAATTGAGTACCCCCTTGTCGAACTAGCAAAATATGGTACTCTATATAAGGGGTCGCCTCAGAAAACGGAAAAAATCGTACGCTAAGCCCCGCCCAACGGTCGGAGCGGCCTGGACGCCTCGCCGCCGACCTTGGCGCTGCTGCGCGCCACGGGTACCGGCCTCCTTTAACTCGTAAGGGCCGTGGTGTCTTCCAGGACGATTTCCAACTCAGCTAGATCGATTTCCGAAAGGTTGAGCAGATTGGCCTCTAAGGTGGCGGGCAGGATGAGAGATGCGTCATGTGCCACTCCGATCCCGAGTTTACGGCAGACCAGATTGGCCATGCGAACGAGCAGGAGCAGAAAATTTTTCTCATCAAATTCCGCTGCATCGTGGTCACGGGCAATAGTGCAGAAATACTCAGGCACGTTCAACTGTATGAGCAGTTTGCTCCCTTCCTGTGCATGCAATCTGGCCATAGCCTCCATGAGCAGGGCATCGGTTATTTTGATGGTGGGGTATTTTCGTTTGATCTGTTCGGCAACCATCAGAATAAACAGTTTACCGACATCATGAAAAAGACCAGCAAAAAATGCCCGACTTTGATCCACCCCGTAAGTGTACCGCCTGGACAACCACACCGTCCCATAGGCACAGCCCACAGAGTGTTGCCAGAGTTTTTTCATTATTTGATTGACCGTTTTGTCGCTGCTTTTAAATTGATTCTGGGTGGTGGCGAGCAGCACGATTTTTTCGATCTCCGTCATACCGAGCCGCATTACGGCCGTACGCACGTTGCTAATCTCTGCTAGTCCACGGTAAAAGGGCGAGTTGGCTATTTTAAGCACCTGGGTGGAAAGTGCCTGGTCCGAATTTATGATCTTCTCGATGATCTGTAGATTCGGTTCGCGTTTCGCGACCTCCTCTTGAATGCGGACGGCGTTGGTATTGAATACTGGCAGAATGATCTCGTCTGATTCGATGCACTGGTTGATAACATCAATGAGGGAAACAGGTGTAGTCATATATTCACCTGCACGATTGTGGAGTTCGACGATGGAACGCGGAAGGGGAGGCGAGGCCAGCTGTCGTTGATTAGGTAATCTCCCCGCAAGGTAATCATACCGGATTGGTTGATACAGATAGTGGTGTGGATATCGGAACTGATTTTCCATACCAGCATGGCGGTTATGGACCTTGTTGGCGTCGTTGTCATAAGTTGAGTATATGCCACAGGGGGAGAGGGGAAAAACGGACGTGTATGCAGGTGGGTTTAGCGATTTTCATATTGCAATATGTCATCAACGGGCCTGTCATTGGTAATCCTTGTCTGTAGTCTATTTTTTAATACTGAGGCTTTAGCAACAGGTCAGATCACGCTATTATATCTACCACTCTTCACGAACCAATAATTTTCGAATTTTCGACAGGGGCTAAATTTCATTGGAGATATCGAGACCTCCTACAGATTCTGCGGAGAAACCCTTTTTATGCAAGATAAGCCAGCTTGAAAAGAAAGAGCAGGACTGCTCAATCAGAGGCAAAGGTATAGCCCTGTTTTCCCAGACTCTTGGTCTTGTACATTGCACTATCAGCCTTCTTTATTAAAAGATCAATGTTGTCCCCGTTCGTGGGATACATCGCTATACCGATACTAGCCCCAATCTTTATCTCGTTTCCGACCAGATCAAATGGTGCAATCAACTGGTGGAGAATTTTGTCGGCAACATGGACCACAGCGGCATGGTCGTAGACCTCGGTTAGGAGGATCAGGAACTCATCCCCGCCAATACGGGCGACGGTGTCTGCCTCCCTGACTATTTTCAACAACCGCTGAGCCACCATCTTTAAAACCATGTCACCTACTAGATGACCATAGATGTCGTTAACCTTTTTGAATCCGTCGAGATCGATGAACATAATCGCGACTTTCCAACCTTTCCGTTTGGACATTGATAGAGTGAGGAAAAAACGTTCTTGAAGCAATCGCTGATTGGGAAGGCCAGTCAGTGGGTCTCGGTTGGCCAATTCATGAACTTCCTCCAATGTTTTTGCCAGTTGGGTTTGCGTATTTTTATGCTTAGTAATGTCGAAATATGTCAGCATTCTGCCGCCGTCCGGTAGTGCTACGCATTGATACTGGTAGATTAAACCATCCCTTCGATGAAATTCTTCTGATACGCCTGCTATATTTCTTACAACTGTCTCACGTTCATCAATATAATCGTCGAATTTTTCCTCCGGGATATCATAAATACCGTTATAACGATTAAAATTGATAAGATCGCGGAGGGTCGGTTGTCTGTCGAAGAACTCATCCGTTATTCCCCACATGTCACGAAAGGCCCGGTTGGCGATGCGAGCCCTCAGGTCCGAATCCATGAACAGAATCCCGTATCCAATGGATTCCATAACCGCATTGAATTCATGTACTGTTTTCACAAGCTTTTCTTCTGTCACCTTGTGTGGGGTGATATCCTGCAAGATGGCGATAATGAAGAATTCGTCCTTTTCAGTAATACGCATAAGTTTTAGGACTACCTGGTGCTTGCCTATTAATATTGGGCTGTCATAACAGGAGCAGAATTGAGGCGATTCTCCCATGGAGACCTGGGCAAACCATTGTTCGACTAGGTAGAAATCCGGCCCAGCAAGATGGTCTGTCAATCGGCTTGCAAGAAGTACTGTCAGGTCACGGGTCAGCAGCTCTTGTGCGGCCATGTTGGCCCTGACGATTTGGCCCGTATTGTCCATCTCGATGACTGCTTCGGCAAGATTTTCCATGATCGCATGATAGTGCCGTCGGGATAGAAGGAGTTCCTTGGTGATGATTCTTTGATGTAACGCATCCGTTCCATGAAGGATATCCTCTCGCCGTTTGCCGCTCCGGAATTGGTCAAGGACATGCTGGATGTGATTTTTTATGGTATCATTTGGCCCTTTAGCAATATAGAGATCAGCTCCCAGCTCAAAGATCAGCTTTTCATCTTCATAGGCGATAGCCGAATAGACAACGATAAAGATGTCTTTGAGCTTAGGAGTTTGCCTAAAAATTCTGCACAGTTCATCCCCACTGATTTTCGGCATGATTATATCGGTGAAGAGGATATCTGGGAGAAAAGAATCCAGCACACTTAACGCCTGCAGGCCATCATTGGCTATGCGGATATCACAGCCTTCAGCCTGAAAAAAATGGGAAAGGAGCTTAATGATTGTCGGATTGTTTTCTACGATGAGTACCTTGTACATGCATTTACCGTTGTAACCGTTACCAGAACGATCTCTTTTAAAAAAGAGGTCTACCGAGCTCTGTCTCTTTCTTGAGTTTTGAACTCCTTGTGAATGGGGTTTGAAGCCCAATGGAACGAGAACGTACGTTTAGATATGACGGCGAGCGATTTAGTGCCTAGAAAATCGATTAAGCGACATTATTTTCTGCAATATATCGTTACCATGCATAATTGACATGGTTTCACACGTGAATTTTGATGTGTATTAAGTTCGATACATTAGATGTTTACAGCTTAACGTACTATTCAGTACCGTTGGGTTTCAGATCCCGGGATGGGTGGGATATTACGGGATTTCGGAGTTCTATCGACCTATACCGGAAATAGATCACTGGTTACGCCGCAGAGTGTGCATGTGTTATTGGAAGCAGTGGCGTTATTGCCGCACCAAGGTGTGCGAGTTGACAAAGCTCGGCACGTTCTTGCGCTCTGCTATTCTTGCTGGCCACAGCCGAAAGGGTCCTTGGCGGCTCTCGCGGACGCTGGCCAACCAAACAGGCATGACCAATCAATGGCTGAAGGAGCAAGGCTTACTGTCTATTAAAGATCAGCGGGTAACTATTCATTACCCGGCTATGGTCCGGTAACCTCTGGAAACCACCTGGTGCGGACCCGCATGCCAGGTGGTGCGGTAAGGGCGGGAGAAAATCCCGCCCTTACCCGATTAGACCAGTAATTGAAACTTATGTTTTTTTCTAATTTCCCCTTTACTCGCATTTCAAGCTCGTTACAGAAAATTTATGAGCATATTCCGGGTATAGCTCATGAGCACAATCGGGGCAAATACCATGACTGAATTGAGCTTCGGAGTGTTTATGGATGTATGTCTCAAGCTGATTCCAAGATCCAGTGTCATCTTTGATTTTTTTACAATTAGAGCAAATCGGAAGAAGACCTTTTAAGATTTTAATCTCATCAAATGCTTCACGAATTACTTCCTTATCTCTAATTGCCTCGACTAAAGCGATTTCCTTTAATTTTTTTTCCCTTGAATATTCTTTTAATACGAAAAAAAATATTATGCTATTAATAATAATACAGAGAGAAAGTGATATACCAATATCAATAAATTTTTGCGACCTGCTTGCATATTCTTTGAACAGGACAGGGTTAAAGTATTCTAATAAAATTAAAGATATTAATAATAATAGCACAAATGGAACATGAAATTTGAATGGATTTTTTAAAAAAACAACACCGTATGTGATTAATAAGAAGAAAAAATATGGGAGGCTACCACTGAACCCGTTCAAGAAAAATAGCCCAATAGATAATGCTAAAAAGAAATAAATATTTACCGGCACTATCAAATGCTTATAATTCTTAGTTTTTAATGAATAAATATAGCAAGAGCCTGGTACTATAAAACAGCTTATGGAAATTATTATTAGTCCAAAATATTCATTCAAAATAGTATCGTAAACCACTGTTGCCAGTCCAGTAGCACTAAAAAAGAACATTATCCCATTAAATATCCTATTTTCTAAAGTAAATTCTTGTGGATCACCGAGTAAATCGAATAACTTCTTGAAAAATATATTTAGTTTCATAACTTATTGATAAATATTGCATTCAGACTCGATCCTATATCGTCGCAGTAGGAACGCCGGTTACCCAGCGTCCCCTGCACAGATCCCGGCGTGCGGTATTCCCGCACCGGGCTCCTCAGTCATAATCACTCGCGCAGAAAGGTCGATCCTCACGCAAGCCCCCGATTCGTTTTCGCCTGCCTGTATTCAGTTGGCGCCAGAAACACATAGGTCGTCAGCACCCTCTTCAGTCCTTCCCAGGTCAGACTACGCCTTTGGCTCCTTCGATTCAGCCATTTGTACAGTGCCCTCACTGCTTCCCGGTAGAATATCCACAACGACGAGGTGTTACCACAGGCACAAAAATAGTTGTAATGCCCACGCACCTTACGGATCATCGTCGGGATCAACTTCGGCAGCGGGACATGCCGGTTTGACTTCACCCATGCCCGGCAGGCTTTAATGCTTGCCTGCAGCTTCTTCCTGGCTGTCCGCCTCCACACCCTTGGCACCCCTTTCGTATCATTCTCCCAGTAAAACTCAAAGCTGAGAAAGGTAAACCGTATTTCCCGACCTGGATGAAATCGGCTGAAGCGATGAATACAGGTCTTTTCCGGCGCAACTTCAAGGCCGAATTTGGCCAGCCGCTCCGGGAGTACCCGGTAAAACTGCTCCGCCTCCATACGATACTGAAAGGCACAGACAAAATCATCCGCATAACGGATGAGATATGCCTGCCCGCGACAGC
>JAQUEZ010000336.1 GCA_028684915.1 Desulfobulbus sp. | reverse complement strand
TCCCATTTCCTTGGCACGCCCGGCTATGTGTATTCCTATGCCTTTGGCGAACTGCTGGTGTTGGCGCTCTATGCCCGTTACCAGGCGGAGGGCAACGCCTTTGTCGAGCGCTACCTCGGCTTGTTGCACGCCGGCGGCAATGGCTCGCCCTACGAGTTGCTGCAGCCGTTTGGCATAGATCTTGACGCCGCCGCGTTCTGGCAGGGCGGTTTGGAGCTGATTGATCAGATGCTTTCGGAAATTGAGATGTAGGCGAGTTTCGAGAGAGCGGTTAGGACGCGCGCGGCTGGGCGTCTTGGTGGGCAAGCCCAAACGGTTCGGCTTTCGGTCAGTCAGTGTTCATCGTTGGCGACGAGATGGTCTTGCCCCGCTGGACAATGAACATCGCCGGCAGGATAATCACGACGCCGATGAGGCTCGCCAAGGGTGGGAGACTGCGATGCAGCAGCCACTCGATCAGCACGATCAGCGGCGGGTAGAGGTAGGAGTAGGCCATGACCCTCGTTGGTCCAAGGTGCAAGGTCGCCCACTGGGAGATGAAAAAGGTGACAATGGTGGTGAACAGGGCAAGGTAGGCAATGCCCAACCAGACCTTGGCGGGGATGGTTGTCCAGGGCACGCCGGGCAATTTGGCCACGGCAAAAAGCAGCAGCCAGGCGCTGCCGGTCACCAGAACCCACAAGGTCATCACCGCCATGGGTTCGCCTCGGTGCAGTAGTTTCACCAGCGGCATATACAGCGCCATCAACAGGCAACCGCCAAAAAAGAGCAGGTCGCCGCTGTTGAGCTGCATTTGCAATAATCGATCCATATCCCCTTCAAAAATCACCCACAGCGCGCCAATCATGGCCAGCATCAACGCGGCAATGCGATAACCGCCCAGCCGCTCCCGAAGCAGCAACCAGCTGTAGAGTCCTGATATTCCTGGAACCGTGGTAAAGATGACGCCGGTGTTGAGCGGATTGGTGATTCGCAGCGACTGGAACATCAGCCAGAAAAATCCGACCAGGGCCGCGCTGATCAGGCTGTAGCGCAACAGTGCTGCAACGCCTGGAAAAGACAAGCCGAAGGTGCGGCGAACATAGGGGGCGAACAGTAAGGTGGCGAGCAGGAAGCGGATCAGGGTGAGCGCCGCCGGGTCCATGAAGGGGGTGATGGCCTTGCCCACCGTGAACGAGGTGGAGACGAGAAAGGCCGACACCAGCATGGCGCCGTGGAGCAACCCGAGCGAAGGGGCGCGGTGTGCGCCGTTGGCGGGCAATTTCACAGCAACTGTAACAAGGCCTGATGCAGCCTGCCGTTGCTGGCCAGCGTTTGCGGAACAAAAGGCGAGAACGGCGCGCCGGAGAAGTCGCTGAGGCGGCCTCCCGCTTCTTCGACCAGCAACCAGCCCGCGGCGGTGTCCCAGGGTTGCAGGTTCATTTCATAAAAGCCGTCAAGGCGTCCGCAGGCCACATAGGCGAGATCAAGGGCCGCTGCGCCTGCACGCCGGATGTCTCGGACCTTGGGCAGCATGGCGGTGAGTTGGCGCATGACGTCGGGCAATGTATGCTCCACTTCGTAAGGAAATCCAGTGCCAATAAGAGCGTTGATCAGTTGATCGGCGGCGCTCACCCTGATGGGGCAGCCGTTGAGCCAGGCGCCGCCCCTCTGGCTTGCGCAAAAAAGTTCGTCAAGCATCGGCTGATAGATGGCGGCAACCAGCGGCCGTCCGCTGTCGACCAAGGCGATGGAAACCGCAAAATGCGGAAATCCGTGGGCAAAGTTGGTGGTTCCGTCCAAGGGATCAACAATCCAGATCGGGTGGGCGTCGGTCAGCTGATGGGTGCTTGCCGATTCCTCGGCCATGACCGGAATTTCCGGGGCGTCCTGCGCTAGGCAAGCCAGAATAGCCGCCTCGGCGGCGAGATCCGTTTCGGTGACAAGATTTATGGCCCCCTTCATGGCGATGTCGTGGGGCTGGTTGTAACGGTCTTTGATGAGCTTGCCGGCAGTCAGCGCCGCCTGGCAGGCGGTTGTGAGCATCTGGGCGCGGGTGATGGTGGCGCAACGATTGAGGGCGGTCGATATTCTGTGCATCAGCGATAAGGCGTGTTGTGGGGGTTAATCGATGGGTGGGGTTGGGGGGCCGTGGAATCAGCGTCTTGCCACATTGAAAGTGCATGTTTGTACACTTGAGAGCGCGGAAGGTCAAGGTCGGCGGCGATGCCGGCGACAGCGTCCTTGAGGCTGGAGCCAAGCTGGTCGCGATGCCACAGCAGAAGTTCATCAAGGTTGTCGGGTTGTTCGGCGGCAATGGGCGTGGCCCCTTGAACAATCAGCACGAGTTCCCCCTTGACCCCATTCTTGACGCGGTCGCGTAATCCGGAAAGCGAACCTTCCAGGCACTCTTCGTGAATTTTAGTCAGCTCACGAAACAGTTGGGCGGATCGATCGCCAAGGCAAAACTCGAGATCAGCGAGAGAGGCGCTGATTCGATGTGGAGATTCGTAAAAAACAAGGGTAAAGGGGAAGGGGGCTAGAGCGCGCAGGAATTTGCGTCGGTCGCTTTTGTTGGAAGGAGGAAAACCTCCGAAGAAAAAGGGCGTTTGCGAAAGCCCGGCCACGGACAATGCGGCGGCTAAGGCGGAAGGACCGGCTATGGCCACGATTTCAATGCCCGCCTGACGAGCCTTATTGACCAGCACGGCGCCAGGATCAGAGATGGCTGGAGTGCCAGCGTCGGAAACGAGGGCGATGTGTTTGCCTTCCTGAAGCAGCGTGAGCAATTGTGCAGCTTTCTCCTGTTCTTTTTCGCGATAGTAACTGACAAGCGGGGTTGTGATGTTCAGATGCCGGCAGAGATTTTTAGTGTGTCGAGTGTCTTCGCAGGCAATAATGTCAACGGTCGTCAATGTTTCGATGGCTCGATGGCTGAGGTCGCCTAAATGGCCGATGGGGGTGGCAACCACATATAATCGACCTGAGTGATCAGTTGCGGAGTTTCTATCGGGACGATTTTTCATGGAAGGTTGGTGAATAGGCGTGAAGGGAATGAGGGTGCGTTAGTGCGTATTGGGTAAAAATTCTGTAACCACATGTGGAAACGAGTGGGGCGAGCCTGTCGTTGTGCGGCGAATATATTCGGAACGGATTAAAAAAACACGTATGAACAGTAGTGAACAGCAGAAAGGGCTTAATACAGAGTCTTGCTATCAGGCAGCTTTTTTACATTCGAGTTTGCCGATGCTCTTGCTCGACGTTAGCGACGTTGGCAAGAAATGTAAAGAGCTCGAAGGGTTTGCGATCGATGATATCGATCGGTATCTGGCGGCGGAACTCTTTTTAAAAAAATACAGAGCGTCCTACATTCAAATGGTCGCTGCAAATAGGGCGATTCTTAATTTGTTTCAGGTGAGCTCTGAAAAAGATTTGTCAGAAGGAAAATCTTGTGTGTACTTAAAATTGTATAGCAAGATATCGAATGAAATTATAATGAATATTTTTAGCAAGAGTTATAATAACGATTATGAGATTGAAATAATTGACGATAAAAAAAATAGCCATTTTTTTGATGTGTCAATTGATATATTTAAAAATAAATACAATGATTATGCAGTTGCATCAATAAAAGATGTATCAAAAAAAAAGCAATGTGATGTAATTTATACAGAATTTATTGAAAAATATTATCTGTTGCTCAAGGCTGTTGACGAAGCTATATTAATAATTGATTCAGTTAATGGAATTATTTTAGAAGCGAATGACGTTTCTATAGATTTATTTGGCGTAGATATATCCAGTCTTATTGGTGTCAATCATAGATTATTTTTTCACCATGATGACATAGGGCAGTATGATGCATTTTTTAATGATAAATTAAAAGGATGCGCTGTTGAATCTTCCGTAAACACATTTGTATTGAAAAATAATTCCATTAAAATACCAGTCAAAATTGAAATAAATACTGCAATTGTCGGGAAGAAAAATGTTGCACAAGTTGTTTTATATAACATGAGCAATCGATTCAAAATGGAGGAGGGAAGGCGATTGTTGGCGACCGCAGTGGATCAGGCGGCTGAATCCGTTATCATAACCGATATTTTTGGAAATATTCAATATGTCAATCCAGCCTTCGAGAATGTCAGCGGTTATTCCTATACAGAGGTTTTGGGGAAGAATCCAAGAATTTTACAAAGTGGTGAGGCGCCAAGTTACCAATACAAATTAATGTGGCAAGAAATATCTCATGGGAAGGTGTGGCGCGGCGTTTTTACAAACAAAAAGAAAAACGGAGCCATTTATACCGAAGAAGCCTCCATTACTCCTGTCAAGGACAATAATGGACAAATTATTAACTATGTAGCTGTAAAAAGAGATATAACCCAACATCTGATACTTGAGAATCAAATTCGGCAATCGCAAAAAATGCAAGCCATTGGTGCGTTGGCGGGCGGAGTAGCGCATGATTTCAATAATATTTTAACGGCAATTTTAGGATATGCAGAATTATCGCAGGCACGTTGCCCACCTGATTCATTATTGCATAAAAATATGGAAGAAATAGTTCGGGCTGCTGATCGCGCCGCTCAATTAGTCGACCAGATATTAAAATTCAGTCGTCAAGGTGAAAAAAGTATCGCCAGCCTCAAAATTAGCCTCATTGTCAAGGAAGTGCTGAAACTTTTGCGCGCAAGTCTGCCGGCAAACATTGAGTTGGTTTCCGAAATCTTGCAGGATGCCTATGTCAAGGCAGATCCTACGCAAATACATCAGATCGTCATGAATCTCTGCACCAATGCCTATCAGGCGCTTGAGGGCAGGGGAGGCGTTATTCACATCCGTCTGTACACCCAAGATTTATCGCCAAAAGAAGGCGTCGAGGTCGGCAACTTGCAACATGGCACATACGTATGCCTGCAGGTGCAAGACAATGGAGTGGGCATCGCACAAGAGTATCTGCAGCGAATTTTTGACCCTTATTTTACCACGAAAAAAATTAATGAAGGGACAGGGTTAGGACTTTCGGTCGTTCATGGCATCGTGAATGACCATGGCGGTGCGGTCAGCGTGGAGTCAACACCTGGCAAAGGAAGTTGTTTTACAGTATTTCTTCCTAAAGCTGAAAAAGAGTCTAGGGATGAGACTGGCAATAGACAGATTCTCAATCCACACAACGAAGGGCGAATTTTGGTGGTGGATGACGAACAACCGATAGTGTTCTTCTTGGTTCAAGTACTGGAACATTTAGGCTACACGGTAGACTCCTGTCTTTCCAGCGAAATGGCCTATCAGACATTCCTGGCGCAAAAAGGCGCTTACAATCTTGTAGTAACAGACATGGGGATGCCAGGCATGACGGGGTTGGAATTGGCTGATGAGCTCAAAAAAATACGCCCTGAAGTGCCCATCGTAATTTGCACTGGCTTTAGCGAACAAGTGACAGTCGAAAATTATCAAAAAATGGGTTTGGCGGGATTTGTTGCAAAACCTTTTAGCGCCGAGCAACTCTCCAAGGAAGTGCATCGAATACTTGTTCAACCCACTCTTGGGGAACAGTGAGAGCGACATCCAGCTGCTGCTGCTTCCCAAGGATAAATCCGTTCCGCCCTCGAAACAAAAAAAAGCCCCTAGGTCAGCATATGCTGCACTAAGGGCTTTGGGTAAAAAATCGGCGGCGACCTACTCTCCCACATAGTCTCCCATGCAGTACCATCGGCGCTGAAGAGCTTAACTTCCGTGTTCGGGATGGGAACGGGTGGGACCTCTTCGCTATGGCCA
>JAQUEZ010000335.1 GCA_028684915.1 Desulfobulbus sp. | reverse complement strand
CAAGTTCGCTGTATTCCAGGGCCTGGTTTTCAGTCGGGTCGTATTCAGTAACCGTTTTTTTGTTGAATTCAGCTTTCTGGACAATGTTGTCGCGCGGCACAAAATGAATCATGTGCGTTCCAATGGACGCGGTGAATTCATCAAGAAACTCCCGCTCCCGATCCACCTTGCGGCTGTTGCAAATTATGCCGCCGAGCCTGACGCCGCTTTGTTTTGCGAACTTGACCAGACCCTTACAAATATTGTTGGCCGCATAGATCGCCATCATTTCTCCTGACGCGACGATGTAAACCTCCTGTGCTTTGCCATCACGGAGCGGCATGGCAAACCCGCCACAGACAACATCGCCAAGAACATCGAAAAAGACGAAATCAAGATCCTCCGTGTAGGCGCCGTTTTCTTCCATCAGGTTGATGGCGGTAATGATGCCACGACCGGCGCAACCAACGCCAGGTTCAGGGCCGCCAGATTCCACGCAATGAATATCCTTGAAACCGACTTTGATAACTTTGTCGTTGGTGACCTTCTCTGTCCCTTCTTCGCGCAGCACGTCCATTAATGTTTCCTGAGGTTTTCCTCCAAGAATGAGTCGAGTTGAATCAGCTTTTGGATCGCATCCATGAATAAATATTTTTTTGTTATGAAAATGTGCGAGAGCTGCTGCAGTGTTTTGCGTAGTTGTTGACTTTCCAATGCCGCCTTTGCCGTAAATTGCAATCTTACGTGTCATGATAATACTCCTTTGATGAGAAGTAGGAGATGCCTAGATGGAATCACCATTGTTCGATAGCTTTATAGCGATTAACGTGCCAATGGTCTCTGAAACTGTATTTCGGAAAGAATTCCTCTGATTGAAAATGATAAACAACGAATTATTGAATAGTTAATTAATAGTAAGGTCTGTTGCGTCGGTCTCAGAGGCGCCGATTCCCACCACGGAAGCAACGATTCATACCCAAAGGTATCTTTTTTCCGTTTGAATGTTCGCAACCGTATTTTTGCTTGGGAAGCGGCGACGGAAACAGCATTTGGTTATTTTGATAGGGGAGGTGGGTGGAGACAGGCAGAAAAATAGAGATCTGAACCGGCATTGGGCAGGCCCCGCGCAACGTTGGGAAGGTCCTTGTATGGGGCGAGGAAGATTGGTAATACGTTAAAATAATGTGATGAACCCGTCGTCTGCCGTCAGGCGAATATTCCAGCGAGGGGTACTACGATTGTACGATGTGATTGCGGGGGGAGGGGGAAGGATAACGCTGCCGTTGGGTCGTCTTCGACACCGTGTTCGATTTGGTACGCTCTTGACGGGAGCTGTCTGTCTCCGCAAGCCTGCCGAGAAGGGATGCTTGCGGACCGTCGTTCGTCTACAATTCCAAGGTCTGTACCGGCGACATCACCTGACGAAATTCTTTGTAGGTGATATTATATTTTTTCATCCGCAAGCCCATGGTCCTGCGGGTTAGGCCCAGAGCCACCGCAGCCTCGCTGGCATTGCCCTGATTGAGTCGGAGGGCTTCGACCAGCATCTCATACTCGATGGCCGCCAGTTTGGCCTCTAACCCGCTTTGGATGTCCAAACCGGGCAAAACCGGCGACTGTAAAGAGAGCGGCAAATTGTATCCATGAATGGCGTCGTCCTCGGTGAGAATGACGGCGCGCTGGATCACATTTTCCAGTTCCCGGACATTGCCCGGCCAGTGATACTTCATGAGCATGTTGAGCGCCGGGGTCGTGATCCTTTTGATTGTCTTTTCATTTTCTTGCGAAAAACGGGAAACGAAATGCTCGGCCAGGGTGATGATGTCGCTGCCGCGATCACGCAAAGGCGGAATCAGCAAGGGAAAGACATTGAGGCGAAAGAAAAGGTCCTGACGAAAAGTTCCGTTGTTTACCATTTCGGCAAGATCTTTATTGGTGGCGGCCACAATGCGAATATTGACCGTCACGGTTTTGTTGCCTCCCACACGTTCGAAGGCCCTTTCCTGCAGAACGCGCAAGAGTTTCGCCTGTACGGCGAGCGATAATTCCCCGACTTCGTCGAGGAAAATCATCCCCCCGTCCGCCTCTTCAAAGCGCCCTTTGCGCAGTTGAGTTGCGCCGGTAAAGGAGCCTTTCTCGTGGCCAAAGAGCTCGCTTTCAAGAATGCTCTCTGGCAGTGCTGCGCAATTGAATTTCACCATGGGGCCATCGGGATTGGGTCCCTCAAAGTGGATGGCATTGGCGATCATTTCCTTGCCGACCCCGCTCTCCCCGAGCAGGAGAACCGTGATTTTGCTTTTGGCGACCTTATGCAGCAGCGCAAAGACCTCCATCATTGCTTTGGAAGAACCGATGATGCTCGAAGGTTTAAAGCGTACCCTCAGTTCCTCCAGTAGTTGCCGATGGCGCTGTTCCCATAGAACTTTGTCCACGTTTTCAACAAGGTACAATTCAACCGCCTGTGCCAGCATGTAGGAAACAACCATCAACGTGTCGACATGTTTGGCCAGCAATTCCTTGTTGTTGTCGTAATGGCGGATGGCGCTAATGCTGCCAAGCACCTTTTTTCCTCGTAAGATCGGCACGCACAGAAAGGCATGGTCACGATCTTCCGGTCGGGAAAGACTGCCCGTGCGATTGAGGAAGGCGGGTTCGTCGCCAATTCGCGGCACAATAATTGGGCTTGCCGATTCGACGACCTGTCCAGTGATGCCCTCTCCAGGGAAATAGACCCCCCTGGCTTGTTCCTCATCGGTTAACCCCATGCATTTATGGATAAAGATGCGGCCAGTCTCGCGATGATGCAAATTGACCATGGCCCGATCCATGGCCATTTCGTCGCGCATATAGTCGAGAAAGGCCTCTAAGGCCTGGGCGAGGTCGTTATACTCGGACAAGGCCCTCCCCATGGAGAAGAGCAAGGGGACAATTCTGCCTCGGCAAACTCCAGCGTGGCATTCCTTTATTCGAGGATCGTTGTGTTTGAAAACACCCGAATAGCATTCTTTGACTGGTACGTCCATTTTAGTGAAAGTGCCCATAAGGTCTCATGGCGCGACAAAGCACCTCTTGGTTCATGTAATTCTTGGTAACCCCGATATGGGGGTTAGGATCAAGTATCTCGACCGCATCAGCTCGCCAACGGCTATAACGTCACTTGAGCGGCGCGGAGGCGTATTTGGGTGGCGTACAATATTCGGGGGACGATCAGCGGAAATAGCGTTGGCGGCTTTACGTTTAAATTTCACGGAAACAGGCGCCACCGTAAATCGATATAGGAGCTAAGCAAGCGATGTGCCATCGTCCGCTTCCAGCGGATGAGGCGTATGAATGTCTCCGCCACCACAAGCGGGCCAATTGTACCGGGCCTATCTATTTTTTATGTGTTATTGAGGTGTTGTTTGGGTATCGCCCTTTGCATGGCGGTGCTTTGGAAAAGAATAATTTACGAGGTGATTGCAGAAAATTTTTAATAACGGATACAAAGAAAGAAAATCGAGGGGGCTGGGAGCAGCAAGGGAAGGTGACAATGATGTCCAAATTCCAGAAGTAAGGCAGTAAGGATTTGTATCGATTGATGCTAATTTCTAAATTTATATTTTAATATCAGCTTATTAAGTTGGACTATTGAATTTTTCTTTTTCGTTACCTTTTTTTAAAAATAACCAGGATGTCGCAAATTCGCACCGACTCATTGCCGACCTGAAAAGCCATTCCTTTTCAGGCGGCAAAATGATTTTAGCATTTGTTACCACATCGTACAAAAGCGAATAAAGAGCACGCAATGGAACAAAGTGCATGTTCACTGGGCTATGCAGCAAGGCCCGCCCCCAATTGCACTTCTCCGAAACTCACTCAACGTGCCACCTCAAAGCGCTGTTTGGGTAGAGTTTCTTTCAGGTCTTTTTATTGTGTTAAGAGATTTTTGATCAAAATGAACGGCAGTCAAGGATGACCTTGCCGAGTGGCTGTTACGATACAAGAAGGAAAGCAGCGATTTGAAGGCTCCATTCGACAGGTTATCAGTTACTGCGGCCTGTGCAGTGCGCAACGGGAATCAGCTGGCAAGGAACAACGAGGACCGATTTCCAAGAAACGCAACAAATATCTTCAAACCATGCTTGTTGAGGCCGCCAAGATTGCCCCATTCTGGAATCCGCAACTAGCTGCGGTACGTGAACGGGAATTAAAAAAAGGAAACAGGAACAGGGCAACGCTTGCTGTTGCCAGGAGGCTGGTCGCTTACATGATGGCGGTCGACAAACGCAGACCGACTTCGTGCTTCGCGAAGAAAAGAAAGCGGCCTGAGAACAAAAAACATACTTTCTGCTGAAATTAAGAACTTACCGCCGGTCCTTGCCGTCTAGGGACTAGGCATGCGGATCTCGCAATGCAACGATTATGGTGTTTCGAGGCCGGTGGGTTGACCCCAGCTAGCCCGCATTTCTCACACATATATAAAGCAAAAAGGCCACAAATGTTGCATACTTATCGTGATTCCAGCACGATAAGTGATACAACACGGGTGACCTTATGAAAACAGAGTGTACAAAAAAGTTTAATGCATTTCAAGCCCTGGGGAAAAGAGAAATAGTTGCAGATTTCTGCGGCGGGACCATCACTTCCGATGGCGGGGGATTGTTGCTGCGGGAAGTTGAGCAACGCACCACCATCCTTCAACGTTTTGCTGGGTGCTTCACCGACTATCGTAACGAGAAATTAATAGAACACACTGTCTTGTCCTTGGTTTCCCAAAGGGTTATCGGCCTGGCCCTGGGGTACGAAGACCTCAACGATCATGATCACCTGGCCAAAGATCAGATGCTGGCCATAGCGGTGGGGAAAACCGATCCGACTGGTATGGACCGGAAATCCGAGCAAAATAAAGGGAAGCCACTGGCGGGCAAGAGCACCTTGAACCGGCTGGAATTGACTCCGGCAGATGCCACCGCGAAAAGTCCGTACAAAAAAATAGTCGTTTCACCGGCGGCGGTAGATAATCTTTTAGTCGATGTTTTCCTCGAGGCGCACGCTGAAGCGCCACCCCAGATTATCCTTGATGTCGACGCCACCGACGACCCGCTGCACGGCAACCAGGAGGGAAAGTTTTTCCATGGGTATTACAACGCCTATTGTTACCTGCCCCTCTACATTTTCAGCGGGGAACATTTGCTGTGCGCCCGTCTGCGAACAGCTAGTAACGATGCCGCAGCCGGTACGGTTGAAGAGTTGGAACGTATTGTTCGGCGTATTCGTGCATCCTGGCCGGACACCCGTATAATTGTCCGAGGTGACAGTGGTTTCTGCCGTGAAGATCTCATGATCTGGTGCGAGGATAACGATGTCGACTTCCTCCTTGGGCTTGCCAGGAACAACCGTCTGGAACAGGAACTGGCAGAAGAGCTGGCACTGGCCAAAGCCCTGTATCAATGCAGCAGCCAAGCATCCCGTGTATTTAAGGACTTTTGTTACAAAACCCAAAAGACCTGGCGCTGGCATCGCCGGGTTGTCGGCAAGGCTGAATATCTTGGCAAAGGCGCCAATCCCCGATTTGTTGTTACTTCAATAAAGGCCACGGAATATGATGCCCGCGAACTCTACGAAAGGGTGTATTGCGCCCGTGGTGAAATGGAGAACCGGATCAAAGAACAGCAACTGATGCTTTTTGCCGACCGAACCAGTACGCAGAAGATGTTCGTAAGCGTCTAATCAAGCACCTCCATACCCATTTGCAGCATCTGTAATTTGTTGATATTCCATGGCAGAAGCGCCTCGTAGTCTTCCACGGATTGGGCGTTGGGCAGGTGCGCAAAGATATGGC
>JAQUEZ010000083.1 GCA_028684915.1 Desulfobulbus sp. | reverse complement strand
CTGGGATGGGCACGATGAACGGGTTTTGCGCCAGGAGCCAGGCGAGGACAATTTGCACAGTGGAAATACCTTTTCTGCTGGCGATATCATTGAGTATTTCAACAAAGGCCATATTGGCTTGCATCGCTTCCTTGGTAAAGCGAGGAAAAGTTGCCCGCAGGTCGGTTGCACTGTCGAACGTCGTCTCCGGTGTAATCGTGCCTGTCAGAAAACCCGTACCTAGTGGACCCCAGGGAACAAATCCGATCCCCAGCTCTTCGCAGACCGGAATCACTTCCCGTTCCGGTTCTCGTGTCCAGATTGAGTACTGGTTCTGAACCGCAGTCACCGGCTGCACCGCATGAGCTCGACGAATGCTGTCCGCCCCTGCTTCGGAAAGACCGAAATATTTGACCTTTCCTTCATGGATCAACTCGTGCACAGCACCGGCGACTTCCTCGATCGGAACGTTTGGGTCAACCCGGTGTTGATAAAAGAGATCAATGTAATCGGTTTGCAGCCGCTTTAATGAAGCATCCGCCACCTTTTTGATATGGTCTGGACGACTGTTCAGTCCGCCCTCATTCGAAATCATACCGAACTTGGTGGCAATGACGACTTCCCGACGAAAGGGCGCAAGGGCTTTGCCGACCAGTTCTTCGTTGATGAACGGACCATACGCCTCTGCGGTATCAAAAAAGGTGATGCCTTTTTCGTATCCGGCGCGAATCACCTTGATACCTTCTTCAATGGCAACAGCTTTTCCGGTTCCGAAACTCAAATTCATGCAGCCCATGCCGAGAGCCGATACCACAAGGCCGCTGCGTCCCAATGTCCGTTTTTCCATAGTTTATCCTTTCGTCGAAGTGAATGGACAGGCTCTTAAAGGGCCGCCTTGAGCACATCGATAATATCCT
Organism: Desulfobulbus sp.; assembly: GCA_028684915.1. The sequence goes on along the minus strand of JAQUEZ010000083.1, from coordinate 23,485 downwards.
GCTCGCTCATAGCTGGACGGCCGGGAAGCCTGCCTCGTCCGTCGTTAATGATACGAATGGTCTCCTTGGCATATATAGGGATCAGTTCATCGCCGACACCCAGCTGGGAAAGACGGGTCGGGCAGCCAACCGAGACAAGAAATCCTTCGAATTTGTCAATGCCAGCCAGAGCGCAGCTTAAGGTATCCGTGCCTGCCGGGAGTCCAAAAATACGCTGGGCAAACTGCGCAAACCGTTCCGGACGAGCTTTGGCGGCAAAACGCATCCAGGAAGGGTTGATTACCGCCAGACCGGCGGCATGGGTTACGTCATGGTAGGCGGAGAGGGTGTGCTCGATAAAATGTACAGGCGCCGTATAGTTTGTCCCCACCTGCACCCAACCGTTGAGTGCAACCAACGCGGCCCATTGGATCTGAGTCCGTGCTTCCAGATCCCCTGGATTGGCGATGGCTTTGGGACCCCACTCCATGGCCGTGAGGATAACACCTTCGGCAAAACGGTCCTGAATAGGGGTACCGTCGATTCCGTTGAAGTAGCCTTCGGTGACATGGGTAATGAGGTCGGTGACCCCATAGGCGGTTTGGTCTTTGGGAACCGTGAGGGTCAGCTCAGGATCGACAACGGCCGCATAGGGATAGAGGCATGGATTCTGGACAAAGGATTTTTCAGAGGTCTCTTCGTTGGTGATCACCGCGCCACAATTCATCTCCGAGCCGGTGGCGGCAAGGGTCGGAACAGTCACCACAGGAAGCGCCTGCGTTGGGATGTGGACCTGTTCCTGGCCATGAAGAATCATGTCCCACGGATCACCGTCGTAAAGAGCGGCTGCAGCAATAACCTTGGATGCATCCATGACGCTGCCACCGCCCAGGGCAACGATGATGTCGCACTTTTGCTCGCGGACAATTTGCGCCCCGCGAATGACGGAGGTGATGCGGGGATTTGGTTCGATACCGGAACAATCGACAACGACCACACCGGCGTTATTGAGCGATGCGACTGCCCGATCAAAGGTTCCGCTGCGTTTGATACTGCCGCCGCCGGTAACCAGCAGGGCGCGCGTCCCCTTCTTTTTCACCACTTCGCCGAGACGGGTGAGATTGCCAGCGCCAAAAACAAGACGGGTTGGATTGTGAAATTCAAAATTCATTGCAAGATCTCCTTTTGCAGGTGAATAAAGTGATCCTCGATTGATGGCCTCAATATAAAGCGGATAGAGGCGGAACCGGTAGATTGATCCTGCGAAATTGTTGCCTGATTCTCCGGAATAGTGACTAATGTCGTAAAACCATCACTTTGAAAGGAATAACCTGCCGGATTTTTGCTGGTTCCAGCAGATATCCGTTCAACTTCCTTGCTGTTGACGGAGGATGATGTGGGCAATTTCAGATGGGGCGCCGAGACGGCAAGAAAATCCGGCCCATACACCTGTTCCCTGACTGACATACAGCTTTGCGCCGTCAAAATCAAAGAGCCCACCCACCAGTCCGCCATTGAACGAGGCAATCAGCCATTTGAGAAAAAACAGGTGCCCGCCATGGGTATGGCCGGAAAGCTGGAGATCCACGTTGTCCTTGCCTGATACACCGGAGGGCCGATGCTGGAGAAGCACGCGGATACCGCCGGGGAGCGCTTGCAGAAATCCACGATCCGGACCGACCTCGCCGAAGTGCAGCGCTGCCGGATCCGGTACGCCGGCAAGCACCAGGTTTTTCCCCTGTATTGAAAAAGTGCGATAATCATTCTGCAACATGACAATGCCCAGGGCCTCGAAAACCGGCAGCCACCGGTACGCACCAAAATAGTACTCGTGGTTGCCGGTAATGCCGTACACCCCATATTGAGCCTGCAATGCCCGCAGGGGAGCGATGTCTTCCTGCAGCGCTTCCGGCGAACCGTCAATCATATCACCAGTCAGCACGACAAGATCGGCAGCAAGAGCATTCGTTTTCCGGACGACTTTATTGAGCCATTGGCCGTTCAGCAGGAGGCCAACATGGATGTCGGACAGTTGGACTATTGAAAATCCATCCAACTCCGCCGGCAGTCCGGGCAAAGGGATTTCCAGGGTATGGACATCGGGCACCCGCAGGGATTGCCAGGTGCCGAACGCGGACAGGGCAAGCGCCGTGCACACCAAACCTGCTCCCTGAATGGCCGAAGAAAACGGCAAGTGCCAGGACCCGCCCAGCCACCGGCTGATCAACAAGAGGAGGGCCAGACAATCCTTGATCAGAAGCAGGAAAGCGAGGATGACCATGGCGCTGTACAGGAACTCCATGATCAACAGGAGGAATGGTGGAAAATCCGGAGCAATAAACGAGCCGCCGATTTTCTCGTACACAATATATTTCAAACCGATCGCAAACAGGGCGAAACCGGCTGCCACCTTCACCCATGGTCTGCATGGCAGCCACCAGATCAGGCTTGCGACGATATAAAGAAAGAGAGCGAGTGTTGGGAGTGCAAGTCGCATAGATGTTCAAACCATTTGTAGAGTTTCCGCAACGCGCCTATCAAATGGATTGGCCCATCCGGTAGGCCTCCTGCATCGCGGGATTTCCTTTGATCTCCCCTATATTCCATGCGCCGGTTCCATAGACGACACCCATTTCTTTCGCTCCGGTCAGGCATGAGGTGAATCCCCTGAATCCTTCAAGAGTCCTATCCATTGATGGTTTGCTGGTATCGGCGGCAGCGATGATGAAATAAAATTCCTTGTTTTCGATCTCCCGATATCGTGCACAGGTTCTATCGATCAGCGTTTTCATCTGCGCGGACATCGTGTAAAAATAGACTGGAGTCGCCATGACAATCACATCAGCGGCTATCATTTTTTCAAGAATATCCTGCATGTCATCCTGCTGCGGACAACTTTTTTCTCCCAGAAAACAGGTCCCGCATCCGGTGCAATAGTGGATTGTTTTGTCGCGAAGAAAAATCTCTTCCGCGTGATGTCCTGTATCGAGAACGCCGCTGGCGAACTGATCGCACAGCATGTCAGAGTTTCCGTTTCTTCGCGGACTCGACGAGAGAATGACTACTTGCTTATCCATTTTCTTAACCCTCCTGTATTATTTTTATTTTTGCTCCAGCGGTTTATTGCCAATCCTACTGGTTGCGTTTGTAAAGTTGGTGTTTCAGGCATTCAACAGCTCCGTATCGGTTATAGAACGACACCTTGCTCAGTTCTGCCCCGCACCTTCAACCAGCTCCGTTGACCAACCCCCACCCAGAGCGCGAATGAGCTGGACCGTCGCCCGCCGCTGCCGGGTGGTGAGGTCAAGAACGCTACGTCGTGCTTGCAGACTGGCAGTCTGGGCAGTGACCACTTCGAGGTAACTGACAGCGCCCTCCCGGTAGCGATTGGTGGCCAGGTTCAGCGCCTGCTGCGAGGAAGCCACCGCCTGACGCTCAGCCGCAGCCGCCTGTCCATAATGGTTGAGAAGCGCCAGCTGATCCTCGACTTGCTGGAAAGCCGCCAGAACCACGCTCCGGTAGTTCTGCCCAACCTCCTCCAACACCGCTTCGGATCGTCTGACCTCTGCCTTGCGGCGGCCGCCGTCGATCAGATTGATCAGCAGGTTCGGTCCAATCGCCCAGAAGATGTTCGGCGCTGCAACAAACTGGCTCAGGTCATTGCTCTGGAAACCTCCAAGGGCATTGAACGTAACCGAGGGGAAGAAGGCCGAGCGCGCAACCCCGACGCTGGCGTTGGCAGCGGCGACACGCCGTTGGGCGGCAGCGATGTCGGGTCGGCGCTGCAACAGTGCGGAGGGCAACCCCACGGGGATTGCCGGTATGATCTCAGGCACGATCTTCGGGGTGAGCGAAAAGGTCGAGGCGTTGGTTCCGGTGAGGGCGGCAATGGCGTGCTCAAGCACTGCCCGCCGCGCCTGTACCTGCTGAAGCTGGGAGCGCGTCGTCTCCAGCTGGGTCTGCGCCCGGGCAAGATCCAGCCCCGATGCGATACCGATCCGATGGCGGTGAGCGATCATCTCGGCAGCACGCGCGTAGGCATTCTCCGTATCGCGCAGCAGCGAGACTTCCTGATCAACACCACGCAGGGTGATCATCGTATCGGCAAGCTGTGCCTGCAGGGACAACCGGGCGCCAGCCAAGTCAGCTTGGGCGGCTTGCTCCTGGGCGATGCCGGCGTTGACCTGCTGACGGACCCGCCCCCAGAGGTCCAGCTCATACTGGAGGCTGAGGCCAAGGGATGCGTTGGTGTACTCATCGGGTGACTGAGGACCGAGCACGCGCAACGGCCTTCGCTCGGATTGGCGGTCGCGTTCCACGCTCAGCATGGCCCCGAGCGTGGGCGACTGCAAGGAACGCACCGCGTCGGTCGCTGCCTGGGCCTGCTGATAACGCGCCAGAGCGCTGGCAAGATCGGGGCTGTTCGCAAGCAACTGCTGCTGCAACTGGTCGAGTTCGGCATCCTCGTACAGCTGCCACCAGGCCCCCCGTTGCAGGGTGTCGGCCGGTGCGGCGGCAATCCAGTTGCCCGGCACCTCCTTGTAGGCGGCCGCGACCGGCACCGTCGGCAGGGGTGTCACCTGGCTGCCCGAGCATCCGGCGAGGCTCAGGGCCAGGAGCACGAAAACAACGCCTTTCACTGTGCTATCTCCCGTTTGGCGGTGGCGATGCGCACCTGATCACCATTTTCAAGACCATCCGGTGGGTTCACGATCACCTGATCCTCTTTTTCCACACCTTCGACCAGTTCGACAATTTTTCCGTGATCGCGGGCAATGGTGACCCGCTTGAGCTGCACCCGGCCTTCACCGTTGACGGTCGCCACCTGGACGCCGTCCTTGCCGATGATCAGCGCGCTGGGCGGCAAGGCCAGGCCCTCCTGGCGATCAACCGCTGTAAACCGTACCGTTGCGAAACCACCGGACAAGAGGTTGCCGGCCTCGTTCTCCACCGCAAGCTGGACCAGCATGGCGCCGGAGCCGCTGTCGATGGCCTGGGCGAGCGACTGCACGGTGGCAGTGAAGGCCTGGGTCGGTCGTTCCGGCACAAAGAGCTGGGCCTTGCCGCCCGGTTGGATCAGCGCCACCTGACGCTGCGGCACCCGGACATAGACGCGCAGACGGTGGATGTCGGAGACGACGAATAGTTCGCTGCCCGGAGCCATGCCGACGTTGACGAGCGCGCCTACATCGGTGTTGCGGGCGGTGACCACGCCGTCGAATGGGGCCACCAGCCGTTTGTACTGCTGCAGGGCCTGCAAACGACCGACATTGGCCAGCAAGGCATTGACCACCGACTGCTTGGCAGCCAGGTCGCCCGCCTTCTCTTCGGCCTCCTGCTTGGAAACGGAATCTGTCGCCATCAGCGCCTGCCAACGTTTGGAGGTGCTGGCGGCCAAAGATACATTCGAACGTGCCGTGGCCAGTTCCGCTTGGGCCTGGAGCAGTTGCTGATCAAGATCGGGGGTCTCGAGTTCGGCCAGGACCTGACCGGCTTTCACCTCGCCGCCGATATCAACCATCCAGCGCTTCAGGTACCCGCTTACACGGGCGTATATGGGGGCGCGCGACCAGGCCTCGATGCGTCCGGGCAATTCCAGGGCCGCTCCGGCAACGGGTGTCGGGGAGGCGACCGCCACGGTGCGGGCTGATTGGGCAGCAACATTTTCACGCAGGAGTTCGGCCTGTGACCGGCGGCTCATGAGCCCGATTGTGACTACTGCGAGGGCAAGGCCAATACTGATGAGAACCAGCGGCTGACGTCGTATTTGAGCAAGAAGATGCGACATATCAAAATTCCCCAAGAAGAGGTAAGGGCTGCGCAGGCGCTGCCGGGCGTGAGCCGCGACCATGCACCAGACTGAACAGCACGGGTACGAAGAGGAGCGTGGCGAGCGTGGCGCAGAAGAGCCCGCCGATCACGGCCAGGCCCAGCGGAGCGTTCTGTTCCCCACCTTCGCCGAGTCCCAGGGCCATGGGCAGCATGCCGATGATCATGGCCAAGGCGGTCATGAGCACCGGACGGAAACGAACGAAACCCGCCTCCAGGGCGGCAGCGGTCGCATCGCCCAACTCCGCCAGTCGTTCACGGGCAAAGCTGATGACCAGCACGCTGTTGGCCGTGGCCACACCCATGCACATGATGGCGCCGGTCAGCGCCGGCACCGAGAGGGTGGTGTTGGTGGCGAACAGGATCCAGACGATGCCGGCCAGCGCCGCCGACAGGGCTGAGACGATCACCGCCGGGTCCAACCAGGACTGGAAGTTGACGACGATGAGCAGATAGATGAGCAAGATGGCGCCGAGTAGCCCATACAACAGCCCCGAAAACGCCCGATCCATGGTTTGCACCTGGCCCATCAGGTTCACCGTAGAGCCTCGGGGTACATCCGCCTTGGTCTCAGCGAGAACACGCCGGATGTCCTCTGCCACCGCGCCCAGGTCACGGTCCTGGGTGGTGGCGTGGATCTGGACCATGGGTTGGACATTGTACTGGCTGATGAGCGCGTTGCCGGTGGTCCGCTCGAGACGGGCGACGCCACCCAGCGTCGTGGTGTTGGCAGCCGTGCCATTGCCGATGGGGAGGTTCTCAAGGGCCGCGAGCGAGTCCAGCCGGTGCTGCGGCGTTTGCATGACGATGGGATAGCTGACGCCGGTGGCCGGGTTCAACCAGTAGGTCGGGGAAACCTGGCTGCTGCCGGCGAGATTGACCACCAGGCTGTTGGTCACATCCCGCGTCGTCAGCCCGAGCAGTTGCGCCTGGGTGCGGTCAAACTCGACGTTGAACACCGGCGCCTTGTTCGACTGCTGGATGCGGGCGTCGGCGATGCCGCCAATGGCGCGCAACCGCTTGAGCACCTGCTGTGCGTAGACGAAATTGGCCTCCAAATTGGCGCCGCGAATCTGGATGTCGATGGGCGCCGGCGCACCAAAGTTGAGGATCTGGCTGACGATGTCGGCCGGTGGAAACGAGAATGTCACCCCCGGGAACTCCTCAGGCAATACCTCCCTCAGGCGACGCATATATTCGGTGCTGGGTTGATGCCCCTCGCGCAACGCGATCTGGAAATCGCCATCCTGCGAGCCCATGACCCCGGTGTTGTTGTAGGTCAGGTTGATGTTGCTGGGGGGCAGGCCGATGTTGTCCACCAGGGTGGTGATTTCCTCGGCCGGAATCACGCGGCGGATCGCTTCTTCGATGCGCGCAAAACGCGCGGCGGTCTCCTCGACGCGAGTGCCGACAGGCAAGCGCACGTGCATCAGCAACTGGCCGGAGTCGACCGCAGGAAAAAAATTGCTGCCGATAAACGGTGTCAGCCCGAACGAACAAACGACCACAGCCAGGAAACCTGCCAGAAAGACCTTGCGACGAGCCAGGGCGCGCTGCAACAGCCCGCGATAGCCATCGCGCATCCGCTCGAAGCGCGCCTCAAAGAAACGCTGGAATCTGACCAGCGGATTGCGCGAAGGCGGCAAAACCTGGTCATTGCCGTGCATGTCGGTATGCGGGGCGTGCGGCCGCAACAGGTAATTGGCCATTGTCGGCACCAGGGTGCGCGACAGAATGAACGAGCAGACCATGGCGAAGATGACCGACTCGGCCATGGGCACAAAGAGGTAGCGCGAAACGCCTTCCAGAAAAAACATCGGTACAAAGGCGATGCAGATACACAACAGGGAAACGAAGGCCGGGGTGACGATCTGCCGGGCGCCGTCCAGAATCGCCGTCTCGACATCCTTACCCTGCTCCAGATGCCAGTTGACGTTCTCGATGGTCACGGTGGCGTCATCCACCAGGATGCCGATTGCCAGTGCCAGGCCGCCCAGCGTCATCAGGTTGAGCGTCTCGCCGATGGCCGCCAGACCAATGATCGAACCGAGAATCGAGAGGGGGATCGATGTGGCGATGATGATCGTGGAGCGCCAACTGCCGAGAAACAGCAGAATCATCACACTGGTCAGGGCTGCCGCTATTGCGCCTTCCAGGACCACGCCACGGATCGCCGCTCGCACGAACACGGACTGGTCGTTGATGGGCAGAACTTTGAGCGCATCGGGCCAGGAATCCTTCAGCATCACAAGCTTCTCGCGGATCTCATCGACAATCGCCAGCGTCGAGGCAGAACCGCTTTTCAATACTGACATGAGCACCGAGCGGCCACCGTCGACATGAACGATGTTGGTCTGGGGCGCGTTGCCGTCACGCACTTCGGCGACATCGCGCAGATAAATGGTGCTGCCGTTAATTACCTTGACCGGCAGCAGTCCGATATCTTCAATCGCCGAGGGCGCGCTGTTAAGCTGGAGCGTGTACTCGTAGCTGTCGATCTTCTGGGTCCCGATGGGGACGAGAATGTTGTGCGCGGCAAGGGCGGCGGCGACATCCTGTCCGGACAAGCCCCGTGCCTGGAGGGCGGCAGGGTTGAGATCCAGCTGCACCTGACGTTGTTTACCACCGTATGGCGTGGGGATAACCGCACCGGCGACCGTGGTCAGCGGTGTGCGTACCGTGTTCATGCCAAGGTCGAACAGGTTCTGTTCCGACAACCCTTCGCCCGACAACGCCAGTTGCAGGATGGGTACCGTGGCGGCGTTGTAGTTGAGGATGACCGGCGGCATGATGCCGGGAGGCATCTGCCGAAGCGCCACCTGCGAGGCAGCCGTCACCTGCGCATTGGCCACCGCGATATCGACGCCGGGGTGAAAGAAAATTTTGACGATGCTGACGCCGGGGTAGGTGTTGGCTTCGAGATGCTCAATATCGTTGACCGCCGTCGTCAGGATGCGCTGAAACCAGGTGGAGATGCGCCCATTCATCTGGTCCGGAGGCAGTCCGGTGTATTGCCAGGCAACCGCAATCACCGGGATGCGAATATCCGGAAAAATATCGGTGGGCGTGCGCAATGCAACGAGCGGACCGACGATCAACAGCAGCAGCGCCATGACCACGAAGGTATAAGGGCGTCGCAAGGCGACGAGCACGGTTTGAATCAGCACGACTGGGGCTCCGTTGCAGTTTTTTGTCTCAAAGGGTGATTGTATAAAAAAGGCGGTCGCCGGTATCGCCGCCAGGTTTCTCCGACGAGAACCTAGTGGCAATGCAGACCGTAAAACCTTGTGTTAGGGAAGAAGATACAGCAGAAGGAGGCGAGGGCGGTAGATTGATCCTGCGAGATTATTGCCTGATTATCCGAAGGCGGCGCGAATTTTGCCGACAGCTCATGCGCTTGTTCACCCGGCGGATAATCACTGTTTTTGTGAGAATACTTTCGTCATGACCAGAGGCTCGCCGAGGGGATGGGATTGACACTTTGTCCGGGCGCCCGGCTCGGGGGGGCGCACGCCAGTCGTGCGGGACGGTTCATGCGAATTGAAGAGACGGTCGACTCGCACAGAACCTGAGAGTATTCGGCCGTTCCCTGATGCAACGGCAGGGAACGGCTTCACGTCATGCCGTGGCGTTACTCCGCCTGCCTGCTGCTGAGTACTTTCTCCAAGATCTCATTGGCATTTGCGGCCTCTTTCTTGCCCATGCTTGTTGCGAGAACGGCCGTCAGGCTGCGCATCTGTGCTCGTGTCAATCCCACATTAAAACCAACGTTGAAGTGTGACTCCAGTTGGGGGTTGACCCCTTCCATGCCTGCCAGAGCGCCAATGGTTGCCAACTCCCTGGTCTGAAAATCTAAAACATCACGACTAAAGATGTCGCCAAAAAGGTGCTTCTTCAGGAAGGTGTCAATGATCGGGACAAAGGCAATATACTTTCCGGTTGCCGGCGCTCCGATCAGGCGTGTCTGGATTTGGGTCCCAAGCTCGAGACTGCTCTTGTCGACAGACATGGGGCTTGACTCCCGGCCGACCTCATCCTTGACTCCTCTCTGGTCCCGCTCTTCCAGAACCTCCATGAAGGTGTTGATCCCGTTCAAACTGCGGGGAAACCCTGCATAGGCGTACATCTGCACCAGGAGCTCCTTGATTTCGTTGACGGTCAACCCGGCATCCAGTCCATCGCTCAGGGCCGCTTTCAGCTTAAACAGATCCCCCCTGGCGGTAAACGCCGCGATGGTGACGACTTTTTCCTGTTTGACGTTCAATCCTGCATCTGTCATCGTTTGCGCCTCCAAAATGGTCACAAAACCAAGCATTGCGACAAAAATACTCGCGAAAATTCCCGTGATTGTATGGTTCGTGCTCTTTCCCGAGTTCACTGCAACCCCTTCTTTTCTAGAAATTGGGACATCAGATCAGCAATTTCGACATTGTTCATGTCCGAGAACGGGAAGTGGGTGTTCCCTCGAATACCTCTTTCGGGCAGATGCACCACGGTGACATCCCCACCGTGGCGGTTGACCGCATCCCGCCATAGCCTTGCCATTGCCAGGCGTACACGCCATTGATCCTGACCGGGGTTTGCAACCGGTTTGTCCGGAATGTTGTCACCATAGAAGATGATGATCGGAATTTTGGTGAGTTTGACGAACTCTGATTGCGGCACGCCAACGGATTCAAGTGGGCCGCCGGCACTTGGCATCGCAGGCGGCACTTCGCCGCTCGGGAAAATAAAATTGCTGCCCGGTTCATAGGCAACGATGGCCCGGATATTGGGGCTTTTCATTGCGGCTTGCCAGCCCATGCCGCCACTATGCGAATGGGTGACCAGGATGCCTGGCCCTATCTTCTTGAAAAGCTCCGTAACTGCATCAGAATTGACTTCGATGTCAATGGGGCCAGTGTCCGGTGTCATCTGGCGAAAATACTGATTCAACGTTTCAGGATCACGGGAGAACTGCACGCCGGGAAAGAAGTCGGGCCAGATTCCGAGGCGGAAGGTGCCGAACCATTGTTGTTCATCCGTAACCGGAGCCAGGGTTTTTGGCTGGGTGCTCCGCCCCGCATTGCCGCGACGTGGTTGGTCAATCACATACACGCCGAAACCGCGCCGCAGGAAAATGTTCTGATACCCCTCGCGACCATCCGGCGTGGTCTCCCATGTCTTTGAGAATTGACCGAAACCGTGCCAGAGCACGAGCGGCAATTTCCGTGCGTTCGTCGGAATCTGGTAGAAGACATAGGCGTGATCACCGTGGAAGGTTTGGCCTTCAGGGGTCAGCTTGATAGGATCGAAGGTGCCGGGTGTGGTGATTACCGTGCCCCCGACGGCAAAACTGCCTTGTTCCTGAATGAGCAGTGGTGGTTTGTCCTTTGTGCCGGCCATTGCCCATGGCGATGCACAAAGGCTGACCACGATCAGCATGCAAGTGAAAAACAGCTTTCCCTGAAGCTTCCCCTGATTTGTCCGCATGAAGAGACCTCCTTTATTTTTGTAACGTGCCATAGAGAGCATGAAATGGATGAGAACTACATAGACCCCAATAATGGCCAGATTCTGGAAGAATAATGGCGCAATCGCGGTATCGAACGCCCAGTTATCAAACGCATACCGCATGAATAATTTTGAGCAGACCTCTCGTTCAAAAGATGCTCGTACTCCGTAGAGAAAAATCCCTATGGGGAGCACCCTTCGAACGAGCAACCGGGCCGATGGCCACGATGGAAGCATCCGCCCTCCAGCAAAAACCGCCATGACCCGCGACCAATGCATCCCAATGTGCATGGACATCAGGATGAAAAACCAGTAGGCCGCCGTGGTATGCACTTGCCGCAAAGCCAAACTGCCATCCATGCCGAGGAATTCATACAAACTCCGCGAGATCATGAGACTGCTGCCAACCAAGATACCCAGCGCCAGGAGAAACAGCATTGTCAGGAAAACATCAAATTTACCACGGTTGCTGCTCCATCTCTGCGGTATCGTCGTATACCATCGCCAGTTGAGGACATTATGGCCGATGAATAATAGCAATAGGCAGGTACCAAGCAATTCGTGGGCTTGGTTTCCCGTCAGTTTGTTGGCCATCGCCAGAAGGATGCCGACCACCATGAGGCAGTCGGCCACCAGTTTAGAGAGGGTCTGCCGCTTCATGGTTGTTGTGCCATGGGCACGTGCAGCTTTGCCAACCAGTCAGCTATGTCCGTGCGCGTTGACCTGTCACGTACGCTTCTGCCCCGTATCGCCAAACCTTCAAGAATAGTTGCTTTGGGAGCAAGTTTTTGTATGTCGGCCATGCTACGCCCAAGAGAGCTTCCCTCATGGGTGCAAAAGGGAATGAGTTTTTTCCCGGAAAGGTTGTGGCTTTCAAAAAAGGTGAACAGCGCCATGGGCATGGTGCCCCACCAGTTTGGATAGCCGATGAATATTGTTGAAAAGGCGTTCAGGTTATCAATGTGGGTGGCCAGTTGCGGCCTGAAGTTCTGCTGCTGCTCCCGCTTTGCCTGATCAACAACCGTGTCATAGTCCTGTGGGTATGGAAGGGTGGTTTTGATCTCGATAAGATCGCCACCGACCTGATCGTGGATCATCTCCGCCAGGGAGCGAGTATTGCCTGAATGAGAGAAAAAGAGGACCAAAACCTTGTTCGATTCTGCGGCCATACTGTTATTGCTGCAGAATACGACGAATATTGTCGCCATTATGGCCAGAAATTCACGTTGCATGGCAGTTAGTGTAATTCTATGGAGATTTTTGGGAAAGTTGCGCCACTGGCACCGATCGCCTTGCCAAGCCAATCGATGACCTGTCCCAAGTGGTTCATATTCCGCATCCCTTCATCATCGCTTAAGGCCTCGCCCTTAAGACAGCCCACCCCAAAATTCCAGTAGATCGATCCGGGAACAATCATGGACGAGATAAGGAACATGTGGTTGATGGTATCGAAGACATGGGTTGCGCCGCCACGCCGGACGGCAACGACCGCTGCCCCGATCTTGCCGCTGAACGCTCCGCCATTGGCCAAGGCGACAAAACCGGCTCGGTCGATCAGGGCCTTCAGCTCCGGCGTAATTCCAGCAAAATAGGTTGGCGAGCCGAGGATGATTGCATCGGCGGCGTACATTTTCTCCAGATAACCGTTCAAGTCATCCTCAATGATGCACCGCTGGTTTTGCTTTTCGATGCACTTCATGCAGGCCAGACAGCCATGAAGAGGTTTTCCTCCAATGCGGAGGTATTCTGTCTCCCATCCTGCCGCCACCAAGGGTTCCAGCACCTTTTTGAGCAGGATTTCGGTGTTTCCACCTGGGCGTGGACTTCCATTGATTGCTAGAGCTCTCATAATGATTTCTCCCCAATCAGTGCCTTAGAAAGCGTCACGCAGAATCTGGAGAGCATCTGCCTTGCCGATGGAGGTCAAGATACCCAGATTTCCCCGTTCCACGGCCTTCTCCGCCATGGTTTCCAGATCCTCTTCCTTGACGCCGGCCTCGCGGAGATTTGTCGGCATCTTGATGGCGGCATAGAATGCCTCCAACTGCCTGACGCCTGCTTCCGCCGCCTCGGCCGTATCCGGCTCGACAATCCCGAAGACGTTGCGGGCAAATTGCGCGAAGATCGGCAGGTATTCCGGGGCCGAGTTCATGGTGTGCCGTATCCAGGAAGGGGTGACCAGCGCCAGGGTGACCCCATGGGTCATGTCGTATCTGCTGGAAAGTTCGTGGCCGATGCCGTGCAGGGGAAAGGGGAACCCGGGCTTGCCCAGGCAAAACTGGAAGCCGGCAAGAGCCATGGAACTGGCCCACATGATGTTGGCGCGGGCGTCATAGTCCTTCGGGTTTGCCAGGATTTTGGGTGCCTCCTCCAGCACGGCCTGCATCACCCCTTCGTTCATCCGGTCCTGCACCTTAGCGTTCGTTTCAGGGGTAAAGTACTGTTCCATCAGATGGCAGAGGATGTCCGCGACGCCAGCCATGGAGTGGTGCTCAGGCACGGTGAAGGTGTACTCCGGGTCGAGGATGGAGAATTTGGGATTAACCAGGGGGTGGAGGAGCACCTCTTTTTTGTGATCCTCACCCACGGTGATGACCGCCCCCATATCCAATTCGGAACCCGTACCGGCCATGGTCAGGATGGTGGCCAACGGCGCTGCCGCAGTGATTGGGGATAATCCCGACTCGTTGACAAAGAGATCGGTCACCGGGCCGTCATACATGACCCCGGCGGCTACCGCCTTACTGGCGTCCAAGGCTGACCCACCGCCAACAGCCAGGATGAAATCGCAATTGCTTTCCCGGTACAGTCGTATCCCCTCCTCCACGCTTTCAACCCGTGGATTGGGCTTAATGCCGCTCAGCTCCGCATGAGTCAGGCCAACTTTTTGGAACTGTTCAATGATCGCCTCATATATGCCATTGGTTTTGATGCTGCCGCCGCCGTAGGCCAGCAGGACCTTTGATCCCCCATGGGCCTTGATGGTTTCACCAAGCACCTTGATCTGTCCTTTGCCGAAGTATGCGATGGTGGGAATGCTGTAAATGAAATTGTTCATGTTGTTTTTTCCTTATGATTGTTTTTGGGATAAGTGCTGCACTGTTGTGCAAGTAGTCAGGATTACGTTCATCTCGTCACCTTCGTTCTCTTGAGACAGTTGCGGGCCGGTGTTTCTTATTCATTGAAATCGGTGGAAGCCGAAAGTTCCCGCCAGGCATCGAATTCGGCATAGCGATTTTTCAGGTATGCATCCACGGAGTTCAAGGCAAAACGGCTGCAAAGCAGGCGAAGCGGAGGGTTCTCCGTGTAGGCGACCTTCATCAGTGCTTTGGCCAGGCGGGCTGGGTCTCCCGTTTGTTTTTGGTCAAAGGAGACAAAGTATTTGTAAAGGGCTTCACGGTAGGGCCAATAATCCTCAATGGGCATATCGGAAAAAGCGAATGATGTTTTTTCCTTAAAAAAATCGGTACGAAAGGGGCCGGGTTCGATGATCAGACAGCGAATACCGAACGGCTTCAGGTCGATGCTCATGCCCTCCATCCATCCTTCAAGCGCAAATTTCGAAGCGCAATACACGCTGTCGCCCTCAACGGCCTTGATGCCGGAAGTGGAACTGACAGTGACGACAAGTCCTTCTCTCTGTCTGCGCATGACCGGCAAAACCGCACGGGTAAGATTCATCGTGCCGAAGACATTGGTTTCCATCTGTTGACGAACGAGTTTGTCCGACAACTCTTCAAAGTAGCCCAGCAGACCGTAGCCCGCGTTGTTGACCAGCACATTGATCCGGCCAAAACGATCAAGGGCTTGGTTGACCGCGGCGTGGATCTCTTCCTGATTGGTAATGTCTAGGCGTATGGGCAGCAGGTTCGGAGATTCACCCAATACCTCTTTTATGCTTGAAGGATTGCGGGCAGCGGCAACCACCTTGAACCCGCACTCCAACGCTTCCTTGGCGATAGCGGCGCCAAGCCCCTTGTTCGCACCGGTAATAAACCAAACGTGTTTGTTCTGTTCCATCATTGTTGTTCCTCCTTGTTCGATGTCATCGCTGAGAGTCAGTGTCGTAACCGAATGCCATCATTGAGTTTTCGACATCTTTCAAAATGGCATAAATGCGTGGGGCTATGGAGAGATGATCCGGATCCTCCATGTAATGATTACGGCTTTCCTCGTTGGCGAATTCCATTTCAAATCCGTAATTGAAGCCATGGCTCGGCATCGTTGCGCAGCCATTATATTTGCCGAAGGTGTATGACCTGATCGCGGGATTGGCCTGCTGCAAGACGGTGAAATGCTGAAAAATGGCGGCTATCTCTTCCGGTTCGGCGCCATCTTTAAATTTGAAGAGGACGATGTGTTTTATCATTGGGGGTGTTCTCTCCTTAAACCGGCTACGGACTTCAGGCCCGCCTCGGTTGGAACTGGAATTATTGGTTGCTGCAAACAGTGGAAAATTTTTGAGCCGCTGAGCCCATTGCAAAAGCACTCCCGAAGAATCGACCGGTTCCTTGCAAACGCGCCCTCTTGCTATTCACGTGAACTCTCTTCCTTGCCGCTGTATTGCTCATCGGTGACCTTTTCCATCCATGCGGCGGATCGCCCATCAAGCCGTTCCACAAGAGCGATGTGCGTCATTGATGTTGTTGGGGCGGCGCCGTGCCAATGCTTGACATGCGGGGGGATCCAAACCACATCCCCGGGCAGGATTTTATCAATCGGACCACCTTGGCGCTGCACCAGGCCGCAACCCGCTCTAACTATCAGCGTCTGGCCCAGCGGATGTGAGTGCCATGCGGTTCGCGCTCCCGGCTCAAAGGTCACACTTGCCCCGAGTAAGCGCGCGGGATCGCTTGCCTCAAACATCTGATCAATGCGCACGCTGCCGCTGAATTTATCGGCTGTTCCCTTGACTGAAGGCTGCGTGCCGTTTCGGGTGATTTTGATTGTCTGAGTGTTTTCTCTTGAAGCGCCTCCATGGGAAATTGCCTCCCCCGATACGCCTCTGCCCTGGTTTGCATGGGCGAACGCCGGTGTGAGGAGCGCAAGCGATATGACTGCCGCTGCCAGTGTTTTCATATTGGAACTCCTTTGCATTGATCGTGTTGCGATGAGAAATGTGCCATGATCATCAATTCGATGAACGCCCTTGTAGCTTTTGAGGGCCTCAACCTCAATGTTCGACATGTAGCCGAGTCCGAGGGTTGACACTTCCAAGCCAGTTTTGCCCAAAATGCGTTTGTTCATCGCCATGCCCCTTCCTGCCCGGTAACAGTGGTTCCGAAGATCCTGCTCCAGGGAATGCCCATTTTTCGATGGCTTAAAAATAACGATGATTTATTGAAAACAGATAGACCAATCCTCTTGAATTATTGCCTGATTCTACGGAAGGACCAATATTTGTTGCCAGGTGGGTAGGGCTCTGGCAGTATGAAAGTGAAAAAAGCGCTTTGGGATAACGCGTCGCAACAAGGAGTGAAAAATATGGAAACAGCAATTCAGAAGTTAGCAGACAGTATCGCCCGTTTGACGGAACAGGGAGAACAGCCCACCACGGAAATTCCTGGGTTATCGGTGTACCGGCGGTATGAAATAACCCCGCCGGTCAATATCATGTATGAGCCGCGCATCTGTGTTATTGCTCAAGGTGCCAAGCGGGTCATGCTTGGTGAAGACACCTATATCTATGATGCGCAGCATTATCTGATTTCCTCTGTGCACTTGCCTACCGTGGTCCAGATCATCGAGGCAAGCAAAGAAAAACCTTACTTGGGGTTGGTTCTTAGACTTGATCAGCGGGAGTTGTCGCAATTGATGGTGGACAGCCATTTGCCTGCGCCTCGACCGCAACAGTCGAATCGCGGCATGGCGACAGGAGAGATGACCGAACCGCTGCTCGCCGCCTTCCAGCGGTTGCTCGACCTGCTTGACGAACCGCAGGACATTCCGATTCTGGCCTCCAATATCCAGCGGGAAATTTTTTACCGTCTGCTTGTCGGCGACCAGGGAGTCCGCCTTCGTCAAATCGCCTCGGCTGGGAGCCAGGGTCATCAAATAGCCAGGACTATTGATTGGTTGAAAAGTAATTATACTCAACAGTTACGTGTCGATGACCTGGCCCGGCAGGCGCATATGAGTGTATCGACTTTTCACCAGCATTTCCGCACGATGACGGCCATGAGCCCGTTACAGTATCAAAAATGGCTCCGCCTAAACGAAGCACGCCGGCTAATGCTCTCCGAGCCGTTGGATGCCACGACCGCTGCCTTTCAGGTCGGTTATGAGAGCGCCTCGCAATTCAGCCGTGAATACAGCCGCCTTTTCGGGGCGCCACCTTTAAAGGATATCAACATTCTCCGGCAAACAGCCGTATCCATGGATGCGTAGAACCAGGGGGGAGTATCTGGCACCCATTCCCTGTTTTTCAGCTCTTTTGAGCCAAGCCGCAATATCACCATCTGCTCTCCTTGCACATAATACGAGCCCATGGATAAGGGGTGCCTCGCCCTCCATTCACCCCGCAAAACGTATTCTTGAAGACTATCGCCAGGACAACGCACCATGAAGAAACTGATCCAGCAGATCTGCACCAGTCTGGCTGACGACCAGGATCTGGTGCTCGTCACCATCTCCAGTCACTCCGGCTCCACACCCCGCCTGGCCGGGGCCAAGATGATCATTCACCGCAACGGCCGCATCAGCGGCACCATCGGTGGCGGGCTGGTCGAAGCCAAGGCCATGGAGGAGGCCAACACATGCTTCGCCACCGGCCGCTCCCTGCGCCGCGCTTTCAATCTCAATAATAGTGACGCCGCGACCACCGACATGATTTGCGGTGGCAGGCTGGAGCTTTTCCTGGAACACATTGGTGCCGACGAGGCCAACCGGCGGGTGTTTCAAGATCTGTTGTTGGCCATGCAATCCGGCCGCCGGGTCGTCTTGGTCAGCCAGCTTACCGATAGCAACGGCCCAGCCCTTCGTTTTGTGGTCGATCACCGGGGTGCTTCCAGCCACGACTATATCCCCGAATCCCTGCTGGCAGCGATCAAACAGGTCCATTCCACCTCAACCTCGACCCTGATCGAGCATCAGGGCCAATCCTATTTGCTTTCCTTTTTCTCGATGACCTGTACGGTCTATCTGCTTGGTGCCGGTCATGTCGCCGCCTGCACCGCCGAAGCGGCCGCCCGGGTCGGTTTTCGAGTTGTGGTCATGGACGATCGGTGCGAATTTGCCAACCTTGATCGTTTCCCCCAGGCTGACGCCATCAAGGTGCTGCCTTCTTTCGCCGATTGCTTTCATGGTTTCGAGATCGATACCGATGCCTATCTGGTGATAGTCACCCGTGGCCACATGCACGACATGGAGGTGCTCGATCAGGCCCTGAAAACAAAAGCCGGCTACATTGGCATGATCGGCAGCCGCAAGAAGCGCAACGCCATTTATACCAAACTGAGGGATCGGGGCATCAGCGAGGCCCAGTTGGAACAAGTGCGCTGCCCCATCGGCACGGCAATTGAAGCCGATACCCCCGAGGAGATCGCGGTGTCCATCGTCGGCGAATTGATTTACCAGCGGGCCACGGATCGAAGGGTATGGCACATCGCCTAAGCGGACTTATCCTCGCCGCCGGGTTCTCGTCGCGGATGGGCGAACTGAAAGCCTTGCTGGCCCTGGGTGGGTGCACGGTGTTGGAACAATGCGTGGCCCTGTTCCGCGACTGTGGTATCGAGGATGTGGTGGTGGTCACCGGACACCGGGCCGATGAGGTTGGGGCGGTAGCCAAAGCCGCCGGGTCGCAGGTCGCCTTCAATCCCGACTTTGCCGACGGCATGTACGGCTCGATCCGGACCGGCGTGGGTCAACTCGCAGCGCATTGTTTAGGCTTTTTCCTGCTGCCGGTGGATATCCCACTGCTGCGGCGCGGCACCGTTAGCTTGCTGGCCCGGTCGTTTGCCGAGGCTCCGGCCCGGATTTGCTATCCGGTATTTGCTGGCCGGCGCGGTCACCCGCCGCTCATCCATGGTGAGTGCATCCCCGCGATCCTTGCAGCCCATCAACCCGAAGGCGGCCTCCGTACCCTGCTGGCCGGGATCGAGGCCGAACAGCCTACACAGGTGCGCGAGGTGCAGGTGGCCGACGCTAATATCCATATCGATCTCGATACGCCCGAGGATTTCCTCGCCGGCTGTCTCAAGTTCGATCGCCGCGACCTGCCCACCATGGCCGAATGCGAGGCGATTCTAGCGCACATCCACCCCATGCCAGCCAAGGGCCTGGCCCATGGCCGGGCCGTGGCTGAGGTGGCGGTGGCCCTGGGTGAGGCGGTCAATCGGCACAGCGGGAAGGGATTGGATCTGGAATTATGCCAGGTCAGCGGTTGGCTGCATGACCTGGCCAAGGGGCATCCCCACCATGAGGCCGAGGGGGCGCGCTGGCTGGACGCGCTTGGGTTCGAACGGGCGGCCGCCGTAATCGCCGCCCATAAGGATCTGGAATGGACCCCACAGATGAGAATCGGCGAACAGGAACTGGTCCATCTGGCCGACAAACTGGTGCGGGGCAGCCGGCTGGTTCGTATCGAGGAGCGGTTCGAAGAAAAGCTCACCCTGTACCGGGATGATCCGGAAGCAGTTCGCGCCATCCACAGCCGGTACCAGCTGGCTCTGCGGTTGGCCGAGGCGGTCGAGATGGCAACGGGTCAGCCCCTGTCGATGCTGACCGCAACGGCCGGAGGGATATACAGCGCCTGATTTACCGGCTCCGTCATGGCGAGGTCGATAGATCCGTGCACGTCATTCCGACTTGGTGCACCAGCACTTTTTTTGCTCTGCATGTCTCCACAGAAAAGTAACCGTCTATTTTGCTTGCCTTTTGCAAAACAAGCGTTACCATAGCTTCATATTTCCGACTCATTTCCAATGAGATACCCCTTCCCAGGGCTTAGCTGAACACGGTTTTCGTGTTCTTGAATTCCAGGTACCACGCGGCGCTGCATTTCCCGGCCAAAGACGTTTAATCGCAGAGGCGAACGTCTTTTTTGACTCGGGAGAGTTGCGCACGCACCCCTCAAAACGGATCTATCGATTCGTTTTCCTCTCTCTCGTTCATTTTCCCCGTTGAACCGATAGGCATTTCTCTGTCTTTCCGAAGCCGCATTCTCTCTGCGCATTCTCGGAACATCGACTGATCATTTCGGTCTTTCATACATATCCCCCATCCCACTCATCCATCGGGAGCGGTTACGTCATGCTCCCGGCGGAGCCATGTCGTCGTGCTCCCCCCAATTCATAGGAGGCAACACCATGGCACCATTGCAGGAACAGATTCAATCCATCAATGAACGCTTGCGAACATTCGGCATCGAGGCGATTCAGGAAATCAAAATGACCGACAAGGGAGGCAACGTGATCGGTCAGGTCAAGTATGGCTTCCGGCCCCAGTACGTCTTTGACAGCGTCAATGAAGTGCTCGGTCCGGAGAATTGGCGGTACGAACTGACCAAGGAGGAGATCTTCGAGACCCAGGCGGTCGCCGAGGTTCGATTGTTTGTGAAGATCGACGGCGACTGGCTCTGCAAGGGTTCCCACAAGGGACAGATGCAGATCGTCAAAGGCAATGTCGGCGATGCCCAGAAAGGGGCCATCACCGATGCCATCCAGAAATGCATGTCACTGTTGTCCATCGGCAGCGATGCCTACAAGGGACTGTTGAAAAACGTCTACCTTCAAGGAACGCAACGAACGCAACCACCCGCGACGCAAGCGAAAACTAAACCCGCATCCACAACCAACCGACCCGTTGGACCACCTGCCAACCAAAGCGATCCCTCGGCAACGTTGCCCAAGATCGCCGGCGTCACCTTCGAGAACCGCCAAGGGGTGATCATCGCTATCGGCGACCATCTCTTCGACAAGAAGGAACTGCTCAAGGCCGCAGGCTTTCAATGGGATAAAAATGGAAAAACCTGGATGAAGCAAGCCGCTTAATAACCACAACATCACCCAACCCAACTCAACCAAAGAGGGAGCGATACCATTCCCTCGGCGGGAATCCGTGTATCCTCCCTCATTTTTTCAGGAGGATACCACCATGTCAGACCAGTTAATGTTCACCCTGCAGGCCGCGCTCCAGCAGCTTGCCATCCAACAGACCGAGGAAACGCTCGGTGATCGAAGCACCTATCTCGGGGCTTCCGACATCGGCGCCTGCCCACGCAAGACCATTCTCAGAAAACTCCATGCCCCCGAGGCCGACCTCGTCACCCTGCTACGGCAGCGACGCGGTCACATGGCCGAAGAAGTGGTTGCTGCCGCCTTCATGGTTGCCGGTTTCAGTAACTTCCAGCGGCAAACCGAGGTTCGACATGCGGGCGCTGTCCCGGTCATGGCCCATCTCGATTTTGTCTTCATCTCGGAGGTGCGCAAGACCATGGCGGTCCTGGAGGTGAAGGCACCGGAGAATATCCCGGAGCACCCCTACGGCGCATGGGAGACCCAACTCTATCTACAGATGGGACTACTGGCCGACAGCTTCCCCGATTACACCGTGGAGAAAGGCGCCATTCTGGCGGTCAATTTCGGTGATCAGGGGATGCGGCTCTTTGGCGGTTACACGCCCCAGGACACCATCTATCACGGCCTGATCGACCGGGCCGCCACCATCTGGAACCAATACCAAGCCTACAATGCAGGTGATCTTGCCACTCCTTTCATGGAAGTGGGACCACTCTGCGGCTACTGCCCCTTCCTCATGGATTGCCCCAAGTTCGAGGCCGAGGAGGTGCGGGAGCTGACCGAGAGTGTCGAGATCCTGCTGGAACTGCAACACCAACAGAAAGACTTGGACACAGAGATCGGCATGCGCAAGAGCAACCTGCTGGCCATCGTAGCCCAACGCGGTCCGCTCAAGGCTTACGGCCATCTGCTGCGCAAGGCAGTCCGGACCAGGAAGTCACTGGATACGGACCAACTCAACCAGTTCCTCCAGGGCTATGGCCAGTCGCTGACTGATTTCCAGAAGAGCAGTTCTTACGCCTTCCTGGAGATCAAGAAAGCGGCCTGACCCCAGGCTTCCCAACCACATTGAGCCCAAATCTCTCCCCATGGTGGGGAGAGCAAGTATCTCATTCTTCAAGGAGAACCACCATGTTGAACAAGACCATGCTGATCGGCAATTTAGGCGCAGACGTTGACACCCGTTACACCAAGACCCAGGTCGCCGTGGCCACCTTCCGCATCGCCACCACCGAACGGTGGAAGGATAACGAAGGCAAGCCGCAGGAGTCGACCGAATGGCACCGTATCGTTGCCTTCGGCCGCCTGGCCGAGATCTGCTCCGAGTACCTCTCGAAAGGCTCCCGGGTCTACCTGGAGGGCCGTTTGCAGACCCGCAAATGGCAGGACGCGGAAGGTGTTACCCGCTTCACCACGGAGATCATTGCCCGTGAGATGAAGATGCTGGGTGGCGGTGAACGAACAGATATTCCGGTGCCACCGGAAGACGGTCAGGATCCGCCTCCTTCCGACGATGTACCGTTCTGATTGCCACTGATTGCACTCACAACACCCCATGCCTGAACTCCACATCTGTGGGGTTCAGGCCCTCTCATTTCGACCATCAGGAGAATCACATGGAATACCTACCCAACCAACAGGAACACCCCCAGGCAGAACCATGGTTCTGCACCCCTTTTCCCTGGACTGTTGCATCCCATCCGGACACCGAGGGAGGATATGTCATCCGTGAGGCCCGCCATGAGCAACAGACATGGTGCGATCAGGGGTATGACATATCCATTGAGGAAGGCGACCGGCGCAGTCTGCTGGTGGCATCGCACGATGCCGGCAACATCCGACTGCTCCAGGCCGCCCCGGTTCTGTTTGTTGCCCTGCAGGATCTGGTGACTTCCAGCGATACAGCCGCTGTGGCTCGAATCGTGTTGGAAAACATCTTCCCCGATTGGCAACAACTGCAGATCCATAGCGACCAGGGAGAACGACCATGACACAACGCACCGAATCTGCCCGACAGGCACTTTATCAATATTGTCTGAGCAAGGGCGAACCCATGGACACCCTCGAAACCGCCATCATCGATCTCTTGACCGACCTGCTGCACCTGGCCCGATTAGAGGGCCTGGATGCCTGCACCATCGGCCAGACCGCGCAGATCCATTTTGTGG
>JAQUEZ010000082.1 GCA_028684915.1 Desulfobulbus sp. | reverse complement strand
TATCAATGTATCCTTGGAGTTCCTTCATGGCCGCAATCACGTCTAACTCCGAGATATCAATTGTGGTACAGCATGTTGTTTTGGATTG
This sequence comes from Desulfobulbus sp., assembly GCA_028684915.1. The sequence goes on along the minus strand of JAQUEZ010000082.1, from coordinate 24,357 downwards.
TGCCATTGATAACTATTCTCCATTTCTATTATTTGCAAAAAATTATTAATATAAATATAGTTCCTAAGATTTATTATTATTTGATCTGAGTCAATTTTATCAACAAATATTGATGGTAGATGTGTATTGTAGCTAGAAATTAAAGTAGTATCTTTTCCCCGAAAATATAGTTAACAAAAAAATAAAACTGGTTGAGTCCGTTGCACGCAGGTTATGGATTGGCTGAAAAAGATGGCGCCAAAGGCGCTTCGATTAGGCAAAACCATCCTTCAGGTATGAAGAGTCTGGATTTTTTGTGGAGCAGTTACGAAAAGAGATGGTTGACGTTCTCAGCGAGGATCAAGCAACTCGACGGCGGGTATGGGAGTCATACCGAATGAATTTACTAAATAGTGCATTGCAAGGTTAGTTTGATGGGTATACTCTCCCTCCTGTGGCCTACCTTAAGTATCATCATGCTGGGCATGCATTTCTATCGGAACGGCAATTCTTTGGCGGTGCTGTTTTGTTTGTTCTTGCTGCTGGTCTTCATGATTCGCCGTCCTTGGGCAGCTCGCCTTTTGCAAATTTGTCTTGCCCTCGGGGCTGCGGAATTGGGTAGGATGACTTTTGTACTGATTCAGGCCAGGGTAGAAGCCGGCGCTCCTTTTCTTCGGTTGACGTTTATTTTGGGGAGTGTAACTTTGTTGACTCTTGCTTCCCTGCTTGTCTTTCGGACCCAGACGGTCAGGTGCTATTTCAAAAATAATATTACCGCGCCTTCAAACGAAAGGGACGATAAGCAACGTGAAGTCTAATTGGACGCGGCAGATCGACAAATCGACCTGGCCGAGACCTAAGAGATGGCACCCAATATAAAAAGTCAGGAAAGTAAGAGTTGGCATCGTAACCACAGGTTGATTGCCAGTGCCTGTAGTTTCTTGCACCTAATCATGGAGTAAGGGGAATATGGGAACAGTTTCTAGTAAACAGCGACCGATAATAGCAGGTGCAATAGTCATCTGTACGGCATTGCTTGGTCTCTTTCTGCTGTTTGGGCCCCCGCAGTTATTGGCCAAGTCGGAATCACCGGCTTTCTGTGCTAGCTGCCATGTAATGAAGCCACAATACACCGCCTATATGCATAACGGCGCGCATCGTCGGTTGCTATGCGTTGAATGTCACCTCCCTAATAATAATCTTGTGACCCATTACATATGGAAAGCCATAGACGGCATGAAAGACGTCCTGGTTTTCAACACGGGCACTGTGCCGGAACGAATCACAATTTCAGACCATGGCGCTGACGTGCTCAAGGCTAACTGCATCCGTTGCCATAACACCCTGGTATCCCAAATGGACACTTCTCGCATCTGTTGGAGTTGCCATCGCCGGATTACCCATACGGGCACTGGTGCATTCTAAACACTGTACTAATTAAACATCACTCAGGAGTATTCGTTTATGAAGAAAAGACTGCTTGCTGTACTCATGACATCAGCGCTGACTGTCGCCATGGTCACCTCCTGTTCCCCTCCCGAGGCCAAGAAGGTCAATATAGCTGATATTCCGGATGGCACTATTGATCCGGCAATCTGGGGTAAGAATTATCCTGAAGAATATGAAGGCTGGAAGGCAACCGCCCTGCCAACACCCGAAGGCAAAAGCAAGTACAAGAAGGGCAATGACGGCGGTAAGGTCTACGATAAGTTGTCAGAATATCCGTTTAACGCCTTACTGTTTAATGGTTGGGGATTTGGCATAGAGTACAATGAGCCCCGCGGCCACTTTAATATGATGCGAGACCAGTCAGAAGTTGACCCCTCACGGGTGAAGGCTGGCGGCTCCTGCCTGAGCTGCAAGACGCCCTATGCCCCGCAACTGGCAGAGAAACATGGTCTTGACTATTTCTCAAAACCTTACAACGAAGCAAAAAATCTTATCCCGGAAGAACACAGGGAACTCGGCGTTGCATGTATAGACTGCCACGACAACAAGGATCTGTCCCTTAAGATTTCACGTGGGTTTACGCTGGGGAAAGCGTTACAAACGCTTGGTGTTGACCAGACAAAACTGACCAACCAGGACAAGCGCACCTTGGTTTGTGCGCAATGCCATGTCAGTTACGTGATCCAAAAAACTGAGGAGATGAAATCAAAGGATGTTTTCTTACCCTGGGAAGGCAGTAAGATGGGCAATATTGCAATCGAGAACATCATTAAGAAAATTCGCAGCGACAAGTCTTATGGTGAATGGACTCAAGCCGTGACTGGCTTCAAATTAGGCTTTATCCGCCACCCTGAATTCGAAATGTTCTCTAACAAGAGCGTTCACTGGATGGCTGGCGTGGCCTGCGCTGACTGTCACATGCCATACACCAAAGTGGGCAGCAAGAAGGTCTCCGACCACCGGATTATGAGCCCGTTTAAAAATGACTTCAAGGCCTGCCAACAATGCCACAGCGAAAAAGCGGAATGGTTGAGGGAACAGGTTCTTACCATTCAGGACCGTGCGGCTTCACAGTTCATCCGTTCCGGGTATGCCGTGGCCACGGTTGCCAAACTGTTCGAGTTGACGCACAAACAGCAGGCTGCAGGTAAGCAGATTGATAAAGCACTCTACGATCAGGCTAAAGATTATTATGAAGAAGGCTTTTATCGTATCCTCTTCTTCGGTGCTGAGAACTCAACCGGCTTTCACAACCCAACCGAGGCGATGCGAATTCTGAGTGATGCCACCATGAATGCTGGCAAAGCAGAAGCCTTGCTGCGTCAGGCCTTGACCAAGGCTGGTGTTGATGTACCTGTAAAAATTGATCTTGAACTTCAAAAATACACAAACAATCGTGGCGCTAAGAAACTTATGTTCAAGCCTGAGCAGGAACTCAAAGATCCTTATGCTGCTCAGAAGTAAGCGGCAGATTGTGTGACAGGGGTGAGCTTGATGAAATTTTTATCATTTTGCTCGATGGTGTAGTTTTATAAAATTCAGAATGTCGAACTGACTGCTTTCTCCTGTGTTTTAGATGGGGATAGTGTCCAAACAGGATGCTATCCCCTTTTTTTATTGATTGAATTCTTGTTTCCGCATGTAGGGGTCGCCGCAGAAAAGGAAATTTAAGCACGGTAAGGCAAAATTAATTACGAAAAAACAACCTGTTATGCTCGACCTTTTCAAACCCATAGCGTGCTGAGCGCGAAATCAGGAACAGCCTGTAATGCTTACATTTATTTATCGTAAACGTACGGTTTTTTCCGAATTATGAATCGACCCCTACTTGATCGCGAAAGCGCTGCTGCCCAGTCTCGGCATCTCGCAGTTAAATATTGCCTACTACGCCAGCCTTGCCAACTATTACACGATCTATGACTTGCGTCGGATCAAGCCTGGCCAGACTTACCTGTATTTGCTGTGCTATGCCTGGCAACGCTATCGGCAACTCTCCGACAACCTGGTCGACGCTTTGGGTTATCACTTGAAGAAGCTCGAAGACGACACCAAGGAGAGAAGGCGATGACGCCGGCGGTCGAGCAGCAACTGGAGTCCCTGCTTCAAGTGGACGAGGGCATGTACCGAATCAGTATACTCAAGCACGAGCCAAAGGATTTTAGTTACGCAGAGCTACGCCGAGAGGTCGAGCGGCGTAAGTTTTTTCAGCAATTGTATGAGTTCAGTCAAACCTTTCTGGCATCTGCTGGCTTATCCAATGAGAGCGTGAAGTACTATGCCTCATTGGTACAGTTCTACACAGTCTACAAGCTGCAACGAATGGCATCGCCGACGGCCCGCTTGTATCTGCTATGTTTTGCCTATCACCGTTTCCGCCAAATCAACGACAATCTGGTTGACGCCTTCATCCATCTCGTCGATCAATACCAGAAACAAGCCAAACTTGCCTCTGAAACGGCAGCAGTAAAAGCCATGACAGAGGCAAGCGCCAACCTGAAGGCGGCAGGCCAGGTCCTGAACCTGTTTCTTGATGATTCGATCACGGATCAAACCCCATTTTCTGAGATCAGGCAGAAAGCGTTCTCTTTGCTTGAACCCGAACAGTTTGCTGTGGTCTCTGATTACATGCGAAACATCGAATTCGACAAGACCGCATTCGAGTGGTCTTATTACGGCACGTTGCAATTCAAATTCAAACTCAACCTGCGCCATTTGTTCTGCGCACTGGACTTCGCTGGCTTGATCGACGATTCGCCGCTGCTGGAAGCCGTGGCTTTCTTGCAGGGGCTCCTACGTCAGGGCAATTCGCCCCGTCAGGCAAAACCAATCGACTTTCCTACAGGAATCCTTACCAAAGTTGTGCAACGGTACATGTGTTTCGCCAGTCGCCTGGCGTAATGTCAATCTGACTGGCAACTTTGACTTCACCACTGGTACTCCGCCGGTCGACATCGAGGCTCTGGCAGCACGCTACGAAAATCCCGATTTCTGGCGTCGCTCTATGCAGGAAGGAGATAAGGATGATTTGTAGAAGAAGCTAATTTTACCTTTTCGAGGGGTTGGGCAATAATAGCCCTATAGCCCTTTTTTGCCTCCAGCAAAAAGGGCTATTCCGGCGTATCCTTTTTTTTAGAGATTCAACCAGTGTTTGATGGCCATCCAAATGCTATAGAGCAGCCCCGGTTCATCTTTCCGAGGGGAGGCTTCGTTTGACGGTGATTGGGGGGGGAGGGACTTCCTGCGATTTACCGTTTCGAAGTATGCCTGCTTGGTGGCGCGTTCGAGCGCCCGCCCTTTTTCAATTCGCTGTTGCGACATTTGGCCAGCCCAGACCACCTTGCTTCTTCGAATCCAGTAATGCGACTGGCAAGCATAGCTCCAATTACCAATGGAGGGGGAAAGCGTTATAACATTTCCATCCAACCGCAGCGACCAATCCGCCGGGTTCAGAGGGGTAACAACTTCCTCACCGCACCCACAACAGCACTTGTGAACGGCTGTGCCGTACCGTTTAGAGATATAAAGCACACCCTCATCAAGTCGTTCAGGGATGAACTCAACGAATTGATGAGAGATATGTGTTTGCCGCTTGCTGCCGGTCATAGGCTTATAGTTTCGTCGCGAGTGAGTTGATGTGTGTTTATAGCATAAGCGGATTGATGCTCCTTGTAACAATCCTGGTAGAAGCCACAGTGTTTCTTCCACTTAACCACCGCCAAGGCCGCATTCATAGCGTTCAGGTCTGCTACCTGAATATTGCTCCTATATAAATCATCCGCACCGTTCTCCTCGCAGGATACATGCCGGAAAAAGTGATCTGACTTTTCGGGTGTACTCAAAGTCACCCGACTGATTCCGATCAAGCATTGCTGTTCTTCGATTAGCTCAAGTTCCATGCCGACATCAATGAACGGTATTTTTTGGTCATGCAAAAAATCGGACACTAATTTGCGTACAGCTGGTTTGTCCACACATAGAAAAACAAAGTCGAAGCCAACAAGCTGATTGACTGTCTTTTCGTCTATAAATCCGTGATGAGGGCAGATACCTCGGCGCATTTTGCTGTAAATGTCTGCGTAGTAAGCAACCTTAGAAGGATTTCCCTCTAAGCTTGCAAAAGATGCTGCACCAGGAGCCCGAAACGCGTTGTGCTGTAGAAATTGATCTCCATCGAACAAATGGATTTCGCACACATGCGTCTTCGATGTGAGATCCAACACATAAGAACCAGTGCCACCCAACCCCACTATGGCCACTTTGGCCATAGCAAGTTTTTTCGCCAGGCCAGCAATTCCGACGCGGCTAGAGGCTGAATCTCTGTAAAGAAAGACCGAGTCCTCCTCAAGTGATTCAACAGGCTTGAAGGTTTGTGCTGTAACTGAAGGATCAATAGCACGTGCTTGATTTGAGATGATCTCCACATACCGTGTCATCTTTGTATAGTAATCCTCATAGCCTTCTGGGGGTTTACATGAAAACCGGTGTTGGATCACAAGCCCTTCACACAGGGTTTGGGTGGCAGTAGAATTGCGGAGTGCCGTAATATTAGACCCGTCTTTGTTGCATGGGTATTCACCAGAAAACCACACAAGATGATCGCTAGGCCGCTGAGTTCGGTCATTATTCAGCGTGAGATCGGTCACAAGGGTTCCCGTTGCAATTTCACACTGCGAATTAACGTAGGGAATAGAGTGGAGCAACAAGTAACAGTCACGTACTTCAACTTCGTATCCCTCATCCTGTAATCTCTGCAAATCAGGATTAAGATTGATCAGTTTTTTTGACATTGAAAATTATCCCATTTTTGATTTGGACGTTTTGGCCATCTACCAACGTACCGTCATGACCGTGTGGATTAGAAAAAGTTACCGTGTAGACAATCTTTTCTGTTGGTTGCTCGCCAGGATAGGCCAACTGAACCACTTGAAGATAGGTCAGCTTGTGCTCAGTCACCTCACGCGGCCTTCCGTTTACGATGATCGAGTAAGTTTTGTTTTGACCAGGTGCTTGGTCGTTACCGTTGCCGTTGTTCATTGTTTAATACCTCTTTCTGCTTAACTTAATCTGTTTTACCAGAGGGCTTTAAAAAAGCCGCTCGTGGCGACTCCCTGTAAGATATAGCATTAATCTGATTAACGCAAGCTGTTTTATCAGATTTATTTTATAGCTCGGTAAACGAACTCCACTCCTCCTGTTTCCGCAGATTCTTTAGCCCCCATAATAACGCCTTGCGTAAACAATTTTTTCAGTTTGGCGCTGGCATTCTGAGCAGAGACACCAAATTCTTCGGCGACCTTAGAAGTAGTTGTTGTCCCTTTTTTCATTATGAAGTCCAGAAGTTCCTTTGCACCGGTCGTGAGCACAGGACCGATCAGCTCATACCCATTTCTTCCTAAAACGATAATCGGTTGATCTTTTGCTTTTGCAGCGTAATCCCAGTTGTCCCTGAGGTCATTTGTTGAAAATTCTAATAAATAAAACCCTATTTCACCTTTTTTTGACTTAAGGAGAGAAATGACACTTTCCCTTGGAAAGGAAGCGTCTGTTGCTTTTATTCCTTTGAGAGAAATGCCAAAAATATCTTTGCCTGGATGCTTGTCCAATTCACTAGATAATTTTTGATATATCCTTCTGCCCTCTTCGTTACCAAAAGCGAGATCAGAACCAATAAGCTCTGCGAGGTTTATTATTATATTTGCATTAACTTTCATCTGCTTAAATTAACCTGTTTTTTCAAACAGGGTCAACAAAAAAATCAAAACATAGATGTGTACCCAAAATTTTTGGCAAATTCAATAGACTTTCGACGTTGACTAATACACCGTTTTTATATGTGAAATTCAAACAAAATCGCTCTTGGCGTACAGAGAGTTCTGCGTCAAATTTCATAGCTTGATTGCAACTGCTTTTAAACCCCAGGCCCCGCCCCGCACCAAACCTACTAATGCCACCTGTGCTTAATACTGTTTTAACAAGATCAGCGTCATGTTTTACATTTTCTTCTTTATAGAGATTATAAAGTTTAGGATAATATTGTTTTAATGAGGGTCTTAATGTTTTTGCAATCCCAAGGCCACTATCAGAAACGACGGTCTGAATATGTTTTTTATTACCGCCATATTTTTGGAGCGCGGCAAATCCATTTATTTTACTGTCACTGTGCTCGGTTACATTTCCAATAAGCTCGCCAAAAACAGTTAATGCAGCTACTTCGTAACGAACATTTGACTGTTGTACAAATCTTTCGCCCAACTGACCAATAAGTTCCTTATTTTCATTTTTAGGATCAATTGGACCAAATTCAACAAGAGCGGAACTGTTTCCTTTATATATTTCAGCGGCAGAAATTTTAGGCCTTTCTGGAATAATATTTACATCCTTGCTGAGTTGATCAAAAAATCCATCCCGATTAAAAAATGATTTAATATTTGCGCAGCATGTTAAATCAACAGTAACTTTTTTTCCTATAAAAATTAATTGGTTAAGAAGAGCTAATAATCTTGCTGATGCATTTAGCATAATTTTGCACCCTTCTGGAATTTTCACAAGCACAGACTCAGAACTGCTTTCTAATAAACAACCTACTTGCGATAAACTTTTTTCAAACGAGTCTGCTGTAACCCAATAAGTATTCAACTCCAGAATTTGCTCTTGAGGTGTAACCAAGAACCAGCAAAAATTATCATCCTGTGTAAAAATGTCTTTATGGCTATAGAGAAAAGAGTTCACTGATTTACGTTCTTTCCCAACCTTTTTTGCAATTTCTTTTGCTTTTAACCCAGGTGTTTTTTTTAGAAGATTTTCAATTATTTTTTGCATTCATCCATCCTGAAAGCCAAAATCAAGTTGATAAATATCACCCATATTAGGAAAGAGGTCAAGTACGTCAGTGGCTTACGTGAGTGGATAACATTAATGTTAAAGCACCTTAATTTCTTCCAAATCCTCTGACGTCTTTTCCAATATTCCTTGAAAACATTCGTCACAAACGCGCTTTGTAGTTGCGAAGGCTTCGCCAAGTTTCGGGATTTCGATACAGGCATCTCCAGATAGTAACTCAGCGTGGCACCGATAGCATGTTGACTTTCGTTTTACTGTAACGCGTCGCGGTCTACCATTGGTGCTGCCAATTAGTGACGGGACGGGGCCTCTAGGTTTGATTTTTGTCATAAGCCGCCTTTGCCTTCCGAATACGCCGGACAAGTGTTTGTAGCAAATCATCGATATTATCTATGATCGCTTTGAACTCTTCTGTGGTTGCCTGCGCACGATCTTTTCCCATGCGTTTCTGTATTTCAGCATTCACCATCATTAGGGCCGACACATAATTATTGCGCCCAGTTAGCTTCAAAGATTTATATTTGTAAGTCAATTCTGTACCCGTCATTTCCAGCATAACGTGGTTTAAAAGTATATTTGCCAGACGCTTTGCCTGCTCATTCAATCGCTTCTTGGCTTCTTCCCACTCACGTTGAGGCTGGACGAGGAAAGGTTCAGTTGGTGCCCTTTTTCGCAGTGTTGGCTGTTGAGCTTTTTTAATCATCTCCTCCGCTTGACTGGAATCGAGCCCATACAGCTTTAAACGCTCGCGCAAATCTTCGATTATTTGCATATCCTCTACAGTAGTGAAGTCTTCTTCCCAAAGCGACTCGATAATCTCGCCGTGCACCACAACTTTCTCAGTGGCAGTAAGCCGTGCATTACCATTTCTCACATCCGACGGCACATCAGGTTCTTCACCGCCTATAACTTTATTCCAAAATGCTTGATCGTCATTTTCAAACTGTTTGAATTCTTTCAGTCGCTCGTCCAGATTCATGCCAAGATGAGTGACAATATGGCCGACATTATCGGGATGTGTTGGATCGTTCTGTACAACGACACGCATTATCCGGCCGACAAATTGAACATAAGGAGCGAGTGTTCTGAATGGACGAAATATTGCCGCCACACTTAATTTAGGATGATCAAACCCTTCTCCAAGCATCTGGACTTGTATAATGCAATCAAGGGTTCCGTTTCTCAATGACCCGAGAATTTCAGCCTGTTTATCATCACTTTGTTTGCTATGAATTACGTCAGCGTTGAACCCTCGTTCTTGGTATAGGGAACGAATTTCGCGTGCATGATTGATTGAGCATGCAACCGCTATAAGTTGGTGCTGCGTGCCGCTCTGACGCAACTCTTCAAGTTTTTCAAGGCTACTATCTACAATGTGCTGATTGCAAAGACGAGCAAGGGCTACGCCCCTACTGAACCATTCCTCTTCCTTCAGCCTCATAACATCATCGAGGGTGTAGAGGTGGCCACTCTTATCTGAAAATCCCAATTCAATTGTTGAAGGAGCGATGTAACTAGCCTTTAAACGTTTTATGTAACCTTTCAACGTAGCATTTCTGAAGGGATATCGGAATACCAGTTCTCCGTCTAGTTCTTGACGATCACTCCGAAAGGGCGTTGCAGTTAACAAAATCACTTTGGCCTTTGGAAACCGCTCTATAACTTTCTGCCAACTAGCCGCTGTGCTGTGATGTGCTTCGTCGATAATAATCATATCGAAAAAATCATTTGGAAATTGAGTGAGCCATTTCTCAACATTGGTAGCGAGTTGCTGCACATTTGTAATTATAATGTGCGATTTTGATGCGACAGATACGTTTCCGCTGTCGAGAGTACAGGCCAATGGTCCTGATATCATCTGGTCTTGGCTAAGGACACCGGTTTTCCGCCAGAAACATTTTTGACGATTTGTTATGTCCATTGCACTGTAAAGGCCTGTTTTTATAGTCAGATTCGGAGCTATAACGATAACGCGCCCCTCGGCCAATCCAAGCGGTAACAAAGCTGCTAGGCCTGTCTTTCCGCAACCTACAGGGATTTGTAGAATTGCCTTGTTCTTACCAGACTTAAAAAAATCATATGTACGGAGATAGCCCTCACGTTGAGGGTCTCGTAGATTTTCGTTGCCCGAAATCTTAAAGTCCAAATTGAAAAAGAACATATTTAACGGCAAGGTTGCACGAACCCAGTCGTCTAACGCGGCCTTTTCGAAAACCCATTTTTTCCCGATTTTGCGCGCGGGAATCCGTCCGTCACGGGCAAGAGCGTAAAGCGCCGTCTTACCCATGTTTAAATAATCCGTAGTCTCTTCGATCGAGAGCCAAGCACCTTCAGAATCCATAAAAAACACCCAATGTAAAATAGTATCAAACGATGCCAAACGATAACAAACGACAGGCATGATGTCAATTCTATAATTATCTCCATGCCCATCCCAGCGGGTCGCCACTGATTATTTTTTTTTGACTCCAAGTACAAATAACAAACCATAGTGGCCCTTATTCCATATGCTCTTTTCTTGCTGTTATTAAATGATAAAAATATCATATAAATGATAAAAAATGATTTAATTATTTTATAAAATCGTTTAATATTCAATTAATTCAAGGGGCAACCTTGAGACCGGCAGCCTCGCGGAACAGGGGCAGAGATCTCGAAAGGAGATAAAGCAATGTTCAACAACAGCTCATTTTACCCAACACCCAGGGAATTGGGCCGGAAAATGGCCCAAAAAGTTAAAGGATGTCCTGAATATATCCTTGAACCATCCGCTGGAAAAGCGGATCTAATAGAAGTTTATTCTGAAACTAAAGATCGCCACGGTACGAAACGGAAGTTTTCCGCCATTGAAATAGATCCTGACCTGCGGGCAACTTTGCGTGGCAAAAACATTGCCGTCATTGATCATGATTTTCTGGCTTTCAATGGGCCGGACAAATTTGACCTGATCCTGATGAATCCTCCTTTTGCTGAAGGCGACAAGCACCTTCTCAAGGCTATCGATATTATGTACAGCGGACAGATCGTGTGCTTGCTGAATGCTGAAACCTTGCGTAACACCCACACCAGAAACCGGCAGGAGCTCGCAAAAAAATTGAAAGAGCTTGGTGCCGAGATAGAATATCTCCAAGGGGCTTTTCAGAACGCGGAACGCAAGGCAAGCGTCGAGGTGGCCCTGGTTAATATTGTGATCGAGCGGAATGTTGAGGAAGATCTATTTGCCGGGTGCGGTGATAAAATTTCCGAGTTTGACGACAAGGTTGAGGAAAATTATGAGGTGACAAATGGAAAGGATATTGAGGAATTAGTCGCTGAATTTAACCAGATTGTTGCTTTATCCATGGAGACCATCGTCGGCTATTACCAAAATCATAAAAAGGTAGGGCAATATATTGGCCTAAACAAAGAGCCCGACAAGTATCTTCGGACAGCTGACACCCTAACCAAGTTGATGCAAGGAACAACCAACACCACGATCCGACGTATCCGGCACGACTTTTGGCGGAAAACTCTTGATCTTCCAGAGGTCAAAAAACGCATGACAAAGAAACGGTTGAATGAGTTTGAGGAAATGGTGAAAGACCGCACCAATATGGACTTTACAGAAAACAATATTCGTGGATTTTTATTGAACCTGATTTCAGGATACAACGACACGCTGACCAAAGCCGTGCTTGAGGTTTTTGATTTATTCACAATCAAACATTGCTGGGATGACGGTGTTTTCACCGACAACATTCATTACTTTAATGGATGGAAGACAAATGATGCTTTCAGGGTTGGCAAGAAGGTGATTATTCCGGTGTATGGTGGCCATGGCAACGGGCCTTTCCTTGACTGGATGGATAGGACCGAATGGAAACTCGATCACCAAGTTGATGCCAGTTTGCGCGACATTGACATCGTGATGAACTACTTTGATGGAAGCCCGCATTATCTCAGCATTTCCGACTCCATCAACAGAGCGTTTGCCCGTGGCCAGAATAGAGGGATCAAGAGCACTTATTTTACCCTGACTGCTTACAAAAAAGGAACGCTGCACCTGACGTTCAACGATGAGAATATTCTGCGAAGATTCAATGTAGCGGCCTGTCTCGGGAGAGAATGGCTCCCGATGAATTATGGCCAAAAATCCTATCACGACATGAGCCCCGAAGAGCAAACGGTGGTTGACGCCTTCGAGATCGGCGGAGCGGTTGAATACACCAAGAACCTCGGCCAGGCTGTCTTTGAAAGCACTTGGACACAGCCATTGCTGCTGAAAGCTGCTTAACCCCTCTTTGCCATCGCCGGGTCTGTCCGTGTGTCCTACGGATCGACCCGGCGATTTGATTGACTCCAAAGGAAAAATAAATTCGATCCCCTATCACCGATAGTTCCTTTCTGACTCCAACCCGTTCAGTCAAGCAGCGCCCTGATTTTTGTTATATTTAATGATAAAAATATAATATAAATGATAAAAAATGATTTATTTATATTATGAAATCATGTAATATTCAGTCAATTCAAGGGGGAAACCTTGAGACCGGCGCCTCGCGGACCAGGGGCAGAAATCTCGAAAGGAGATATTCATGGAAGCACAAACCGCCTTCAACCCTTTTCAGTTGGGCCGACTTCTTATTACAGTTGGAGCAAGGGAGAAAGTTACAAGCCCGAGAGTCTGGGAATGTTTGGATCTTCATCAGCGCGGAGAATGGGGAAACGTGTGTGAGGACGATGCCGAAGAAAACAACCTCGCAACTCAACAAGGCTTCCGGATTTTGTCCGCCTACGCTATCGATCCGAATAAACCGGCTCAGGGTTACGGTGAAAACTGTTTATGGATCATCACTGAAGCGGATAGACAGGTCACGACCATCCTGATGCCGGACGAATACTAACTTCCACCAAGACCGGGCCGAACCGACAAATTGACCCGGTCTTTCTTTTTCCTTTTATGGAGTGAAATATATACCCTCTATTTTATCAGGGATTATGATGAGGTACAAAAGCGAACGTTAGCTTCCCAGCCGTCAAGTTAAGGCCTGAGAACTCAGCAAAACGTGTCAAACAAAGAGAAATTAGCTCGATTTAGGAGTTATGGTGATCTAGTTATTGGAATTAGTGTACTCGTCGTCACTACGAGCGATTTGTTGATATGGTAGAGTAAAAAAAAAGGGTTGCCCTACGGTTAACTACTGCGACGATCAAAGAAATGAGGGGGGCTACATGACAGCAGAAAAGGAGTATTCAACCGCGATCCTTAAGCTGGCAGCACTTGCTCAGGGTGATACCGGTGGAAGTCGAGTTGCCGCGCAAGTGCTTTTAAGCGCTTACAATGGGAATGACTTCCAGTTGAATATCGTCGATCTGTGCAATTTGGATCGTGGATATTATCAAGCAGCTCTCGCCGTGATCCGTGGCAGGGTCGAACTCGGAACCGAACCGCAAAATTTACTAGAAGATGGCGATCGCCTCTTCCGCGAACTGTGGAAGAGGTGGGAACGGTATCATGTTGCCAATAGAGGCCTTCCTGATTGCTCTTTGTGTCACGGTTCTGGCCTGATCTACGAAGACATGAACGATGAAACAAATCACACGCGGAACGCCTGTCCTCAATGTGGTGGAAGAGGATATTGACTCCGGACGCGGCGGTCGCAGTCAGCTTAAAGCCTGTTTTTGATTTAACTGACAGTTTGAAGCTAAACGGACGATTTTATATTTACCGTCAGCAGCTCCCACAATTGTCGCTATCACCGGGCCTCTTTCCTTCTGAGGGTTCGGACGTCGACATCCTCGCTCTCTAAAAGGATTGCCGAAGCGTTCAGGCGCTTTGTTTTGAGTATTTTAAACGGATCGGAGCAATTTAAAGATTATCATGGCAAACCATCCCAACAGATCAAAACAGTGCCGCCCAAGGGAGCACTTGCGGAATCTCGGAAAAACCTACCCTGATATCTGGAAGTTTTATGATGAAGCCCGTCAGAAGAGGGGTAAGAATGGTGCGCCAAGCTGGCCGGATTGGTGTTATTGCCCTTTGAGTGTTTCGGCAGATATTATTCAGCAGTTTGTTGAAGCCGGGCAGCTTGGGATTGAAAAGGTATTGGACATCGGCATATTAGGCGCTCTTGCTACCTGGAGAACTGGCCAAGGAATTTATAGATTTGATCCTGACCTCTTTGCTTCCATTGTTGACACGTCCATCGATAAATTGCCGGTTGAGGTCTTGTATCATCTCCCGGAGTGGTGCGTTTATCTTGAGACGCCGGGTTTGCAGTGGTTCAAAAACAAACTTGCTGGTGTCTTTGTTCATTTGGAGTGGGATGTTAAAACGGAACGGCCCGAATTAAGGCTGGTGTTGGATTTGGACGAGGAAGCACCGCGTAATTTTGCCCCTCAGAAGTTTGGTGCAGCCGCTCAATCCTTTAACCTCGTTGCCCTTCCTCTCCACTTGACCGAACCAACCCTTGATTTGGCCATTGCGGCCATGCTGGAAGAAGCAATAAAGCAAAGCGTAGGGGAGCCAGGCCAGTCTATGCCCAATATTTCTCAAGAGCTTGCTCGATCACTGGAGCCAGTCATCAATCTGGTTCTCTATCTTTGTACGGCTAACGCTGATTTTGGGATTGCTGATCGGCCAACGTATCCCCGACCCCAAAAAACTAAAAAAGGGTGGCGGTTGTTTCCTCCAGACCGACCACAGAACTGGGATGTTGGGGTGAGACTTGGCTCGGCACTCCGGGCCGCAAAAACGGCCTCCCAAGCGCCACAACAATCGACAAGCAATCAATTGGCCGAGTCCGAAGGGTCACGGCTCAGTCCGCACCTTCGTCGGGCACACTGGCATACCTATCGTGTTGGTGAAGGAAGGACGGAAAGTATTCTGAAATGGTTGCCCCCGATACCTATCAATGTTGACTATCTTGATGAGTTACCTGCAGCTATCCACCCTGTTAATTGAGCATAATAAAATCATTTTTATGATATAAAATGATTTAAAAACCACAATGCCGCCGATTATCTCACCAGCGGAATATCCTGCCATCGTGTTGTGTACGCCGGTGAAAGCCGGTCCCTCCGCATGGCCCACTTTTGATCTACTCCTGTCGCCGCTAATTTTATCGTGCCCACTGTGCTGTTGATGCGATCAATGGCTGCCATAATTTTGCTGTTGTCTCTGACAGGCTTTTCAAAAAGAGTGGTTTGCCGACGTGTAGACTGAGAAAAATCACCGAGCATAATACCGGCTTTATTGTACTCGAAGCCATCACGCCATATCTGCGCCAAAAGTCGTTGAGCAAGGCGGCAAAACTGAAAACTGTCGTTGGTGTGACCCTGCAGGGTGCCATGGGCACAATCGGCATATCCAGGACGATGCTGCGCAAAAGGGTTTGTTTGAATGAAGACGCTGAGCGCTCGCGCATACTGCTTTTCTCTCCGCAACTTCCCGCACGCCCGTTCTGTAAACTCACTGACCGCCTGCCGCATCTCGTCGATTTCTGTTATTCGCTGACCGAATGAACGCGAACTGACTATCTGTTTTTTAGGGGAGGGCACTTGCTCCAATTCAAGGCAAGATGTCCCCTGAAGTTCTGACACCGTCCTGGCCAACACGACGCTAAACCGGCGGCGAATATCCTGAATATCACTTTGAGCAAGATCAAGCGCGGTTTGGATACCCAAAGCATTGAGCTTCCGGTGCAGCTTCCGGCCTACCCCCCAGACCTCATCAACCGGTGCAATGCTCATCAACTTGCGCTGCCGTTCCACATCAGTCAATACAACAACCCCGCCTGTACCTAGATATTTCTTGGCACCATAGTTGGCGAGTTTGGCGAGTGTCTTTGTCGGTGCAATACCAACTGCAACGGTAATACCGGTCCATTGCCGGATCGTCTTGCGAACCGTAACACCAAAAGCATGCAAATCACGAACACCCCGGACATCAACAAACGCTTCATCGATCGAATAGATTTCAATCGCAGGGGCAAGCGTCTGCAGGATGCTCATCACCCGATGCGACATATCGGCATAGAGCGTGTAGTTGGAAGAAAAGACCTCTATACCGTGCCGTTCGATCTCTTCTTTGATCTGAAAGGCAGGGGCGCCCATTTTAAGACCCAGCGCTTTGGCTTCGGCGGATCTTGCAACAACACAGCCGTCATTGTTGGAGAGCACCACCACAGGCTTTCCCCGGAGCGATGGCCGAAAAATGGTCTCGCAGGTTGCATAGAAGTTGTTGCAGTCAACCAGGGCAAACATTACTTGAAGACCCTGACCAGCCCCTTTACCCTGCCGAAAATTTCAAAATCATCATGTTCGCTCAGTTCAATAGGGGGGTAGTGCTCATTGTGAGCGATGAGGCGCAATTTGGGATAAAGCGATAACTCTTTAACGGTCATTTCACCATTTATCATCGCTATGACTATGGAACCGTCACAAGCCTCTTCAGAACGGTCAACGGACAATATGTCCCCAGGGTGAATACCTGCTTCAATCATCGAGTCTCCATCCACGCGCACAAAAAAAGTGGCAGGAGGATTGGTGACCAACAGTTCGTTGAGGTCGAGCGTGCGGTCAATGTAATCATCAGCCGGTGACGGAAAACCGGCGGATACCCCAGCGTGGACCAGAGGGATGGGTTGCGAAATGAACTCATCCGGATATCCGACGAATTCAACATTAGATATACGTTGGTTCATGGTCACTCCAAAAATTCTGGTATATTTTAAATTTCCCACATGCAACGATGCCGCTAACGACATGACTGATGAGACAATTCCGACGCGTACCGGCAATTGTCCATCCGGTCATCACCGGACAATAAAATCATTTTTAATTATAAAAATTATTAAAAAATCATTTAAAATCGCTAGTGATTCACTCAGGAAAATATTGAGGAGACCCTTGCTGATCAGGGGCTAAGATCTCACAAGGGCAAGGCTTGCCGTAATTGAAATCCCACCGTTGAACCAGTGAAAAAAGAGGCGCTATAGATTCACCCTCTAATGAGGACAAGAAATGTACAGCGAGTTTTCAGGCTATTTTACACCGTCAATCAGCTTGGTGCCCGCCTTGAACTTGACCACCTTCTTGGCCGGAATTTGGATGGTTTCACCTGATTGGGGATTACGTCCTTCACGAGCGGCCCGTTCGGAAACGGAAAAAGTACCAAAGCCAACCAAGGTGACTTTGTCGCCAGCTTTCATAGCATCCGCAATCGCTCCGAATACACTGGCCACCACCTGCTCGGCAGCCGTTTTGCCCAAGGCACCTTCACTTGCAATCTTCTCCACCAATTCGCCTTTGTTCATACGCTCTTCCTCCTTTTTGGAACAGGTTATTTAAAAACCACAGTTTTCCCTGATGAGTAGCAGACCCTTTCCACCCTTGCAAGTCGATTTGTTGCACGAGAACGAAGAGCATTCAGACTGCATTGACCTGGCAGTATCCCTCACTACCATTTTTTAATCATTTTAAAATAAAAAAATCATTTTTATGATAAGAAATGATTGAAAAATCATATCAAGGTGTGTATTGATTAAATCGATTCCAGATGAGTTACCGAAGCGTAATCTATTTTTATTAGGGAGAAAGAGAATGATCTATGCAGTAGTGAATACGAAAGGAGGCGTGGGTAAAACCACAACTGCTGTTCACCTTGCGACCATGCTTTCTCGTCATGGCAAGACGTTATTGATCGATGGAGATCCTCAAGCCAGTGCGGCAAGTTGGGCCGCTTGGCGGCGCGATAATCCTGCTTACACCCCAAGCCCCACAACTGTTTGTCTCGCGGGTAAAGCCATTCTCACCGAAGGGAAACAGCTCGCAGGTGGTTTTCAGGATGTTGTCATTGATGCCGGAGGGCGTGATTCAGTCGGATTACGATCAGCTCTGCTGCTCGCACAAAGGGCGATTGTGCCGGTCGGTGCATCTAACCTTGATGCTGCCGCCATGACCGATCTTCTCACAGTTGTTGAGCTTGCCCGTGATTTCAATCCTGATCTCGATGTGCTGGTTTTGTTGACGAGGATTGACCCTCGCACCAAAGACGCCGCTGAAATGATCGAGTTTTTAGTCGAACAAAAATTGAACGTATTACCAAGCAAGATTTGCGAACGGGTCGCGTTTCGCCGAGCTATCGGTGAGGGTGCAACCGTAGGTGAATTGGGAAAAGATCAAACCGCCATCTCTGAAATAGAGTCTTTTTTTAAGGAAGTGACAGCATGAAGAAAAAACCCGATATTGCCGGATTCGTCTCGACCAAAGACCCAAGCAATTTTCTTGATGGTGCCGTTGCCGATGCAACTGAGCGGAAAAGCACACCTGAAACAAGAGGCAGGAAAAAAAGCCCGGTGGATAAAAAACAAAAATCCTTCCATCTACCCACGGATATTTTGGATGCCATCGAAAAAAACAGCCCTGGAAACATGAGCGTCTTTGTCGAAAAAATCCTGCGGGAATATTTTGAGCAAAACAATATGATTTGAGTGACTGCGGGAAGGGATGCCAATATCCAGCACAGAACAACTCAACAAAAGTTTGCCCAACGTAATTATTCGAGATAAGATTATAGATAGCCTCCCTTTTTCCCCCCTTTATCGCGAAGGTTCCCACCGCACGATAAAGGGGGGCTTTTTCATTCCCCGCATGACAGCACGAAGGCCTAACGGTCCGCACGATCAGATTAGGCCTGAGAACAGCAAACTGTCTATATCTTATTTCTGTTCATCCGCTGCACGAACGGTACAGCGTTCACCTGCCGTTGCCCTGATCGAGCGACTTGGTCCCCGGAGCGTCGGGCGACGACCAGGGGCGAGTAATCAGGCTGTCGTTTTTCGAGAGTGGGCTTGCTTTCTTCCACCGGTTTACTTGAGGCAACAGTTCGAACAGAGACCTTGACCGGCCCTTTCCCCAGGGCATCCTTGACCATTTCCGCATATCTCCGGCCTCGGTCTTCATTGGGCGAGTGATACGCGCCCACCGCGTTCCAGCTCTCGCCGTGCCTGGCGATCTCTTGTTTCAAAATCCATGATCCGAGATAAATATTGGCCAGAGGATCAAGGGCCGCTTCCAACGGGATGCCGTATTTCTTCAGCCAGAAATTATTCACCTGCATGACGCCGGAGTCAAAGGACCGCCCCTCGGCCTCTGCTTCCTTGGCTTTTGCTAAAGCCTTTTCTTTGGAGTCAAAACGGTATCCCTTGCCCTCAATGTTGAGCGCCCAGGGGGAAAGGCCGCTTTCAACATGGGCAATCGCCTGCGTCCATGCTGCCGGAACGCCCCAGGCGTAGGCTGCTTCCTTAAACATCGGGACGAGGGGTAGCTGTTCCGCCCTGGCCGGAGCGGTGACCACGCTTCCAGCCAGGACCAGGGCAACCAGCAATTGTTTCACCGAGCTACCTCCATGGTTTGCACCTTGACCCTATTGGTGAGGGCACCAAGGCCGCGCGATTTGTGCAGGTCATTAAAATCGGTGTATTTCTTTCTTTTTTCTTCTTGGGTGAAAGTCGGCGCAATCACAGTAGCCCCAACCACCTGCGCGGCTTCCTGTGCTCGTTTCATACCGACATTGCCAATCGGGATACCATTGATTTGCTCCGGTAAATGATGGTCGTTATCCGCACAAATTGTCAGTTTGGCCTGCGGGTATTGTTCGCGCAAGAGTTCGGCCACCGGTAATAGGTTATGCGCCGTAAACGCCGTTACCACCGGTTGACCGGTAGCCAGGTGCAGGCTGGCCGCCGTGGCGTAACCCTCGGCAATGAGTATTTCCCCGCCTGCCAACGCCTCCGGAGAGGGGAGAACCAACGCCGCCCCTTGCTGGGGGCATCCCGATTCAAATCTTTTGGTGCCGTTTGGCTCAATCCATTGCAAGGTTTGCATGCGACCGGTCCGCAGATCAAATCCAGGAATGAGAAGATTCCCCCGGCTGTCCTGCTTCAGGCCAAAACCTACAACACCCTTCTCCTCAAGATACGGATGTTCCTCCGTGGGTTTGGCGTTCATCCACTTGGCATAGGCCCGCTTCATGGCTTTTGCTTGCTGTTCTTTCCGTTCATTTGCCCGATTCGCCAGCCGTTCCGAGGCTTCTGTTTTGAGCGCCTCCTTTTGCTCGGGGGTCAGGGTGTGGCCGGTGGCGATCCATTTGACTTGCTCACCGGACTTGTAATTCTGCCCCCAACCATTGGGGCGACCATCGGCATATCCACAATACGCACCGTCTTTCCCGCCAGGCTTGCCCCCCTCCACCGGAACCCGGTGAATTTGGCCATCCATCACCGGCTCATCGACAATGAGGCCCGCCTGTTGGAGCGTTTGGGCAAACTCATCTACAGGCGGAAGACCAAGAGAAGCAGCAACCACAGATTCCTTTTCCGGTAGCCACGCGGCCAACGCCGTCAGGGGTGCCCCCTCGGGGACATACCAAAGTTTCGCCTCCCTATCCCATTTCGCGCCTGAGTTTTTAGCCTGGTTCTTTTCTTTGTACGGGACAGACAAGAATGTTTTGGTCTCGGCAACCAGTTGATCCGCCGGTGCAACCTCGGGAGTTAGGATTTCGACGGATTGCTGGACTGCAGGTGTTCCACTGGCCATCACAACCCCGGCTTCAGGTTGTGGCGCTGTCAATTCCTGTTGCAAGTTCATCACATACTCCTTTATTTTCTCGGCATCACGACAGGCCCGCATGATCTCATACGGGTCTTTCTGGAGAACGCTCACCCAACTGTCGACATAGGAAACATGCTGATCCGGTTGGTGCGGCAAGCCTAATTCCTGGTTGAGCATCCAGGACGCAATCTCCGCGCGTAATTCCTCCTTGGCGTACACCTCAGATCCATGCGGGCCAAACTCGCGGCCCATCCGGGACTCATGCCCGGTCCAGTGACCGAGTTCATGCAGGGCGGTGCTGTAATAGTGGCCCGCCTCCGGAAAATGTTCACGCGGCGGCAAATGAATGTCGTCGGTTGCAATCCGATAAAAAGCTCGGTCGCTCTGATCATGGGTGATGGACGCCCCGGAGTCCCGCAATATTTCATCGCCGCGTTCAATCGGGTCCCAGGCGAGTTCCGGCGGTTCATAGGCGGGCAGATCCTGCCCGTCGAGGGTTTGCAACTGACTGACGTGGAACACAGAAAACACATGGAGTCGGGGCCGTTCCAGTTGCACGTTTTCCTTTTTCTCCTCGCCCTTTTCATCCTTAACCGGCTTACCGAAATCGTCGAGGACGGTCTGACGGTCCGTCCATTGCCAGAACACGACCTGTTGCGCCTTGGAGCCCTTCTTGACCCGCCATTCCTGGTCGTTGGCCTGTTTCATGGTCATCCAGCGAGGATCAGCGTAGCCGTGCCGGGCCAGCATCACCGTGTTGACGCCCTTGTAGACCGTGCCGGTGATCGGGTTGAGGGGACGGTGGTATTCCCCGGCCTTCCATGGCTTTTGCCAGGGCGCGGTACCGTTTTTCAGCTCTTCGATAATCGTCTCGGCAAAAGTTTCAGAAACGCTTTTGCGGTTAGAGTTCTTCACTGGTTCCACCCTCCAGCACATCGCCCATGTCTTCATCGCTATGGAATGCGCCCATGTAGTCGGCGACATCCGGATCGACCGGGATACCCAGGCCGGGATTGTCCATGGCCTGTTGTTCCACTTTCTGTGCTGCGGCTTCCAAGTATTCCATGTGATTCCTCCTTAAAAGGTGAGAACCGGCTCAACTGGCCGGAGAGCTGCAAGCGGCACCAGGCCGAAATATCGGCTATCAAAACTGCCGCTATGATATGGCGAGAGGACAAGTGCCTTGCCCGGCGCAACGACACCGGGGGCAAGGCGCGAAGAAGGCGCAGGCCTCCCTTTGCTGTCCCTGCTGACGACCGCCGTACCGGCCAGGGGTTGGCCGTTGACCGCAATCAATCCTTGTTCCAATCCGACGACGTCCCCAGCCAGGCCAGAGACGACCTTGAGCAGGGGACGCAAGCCGGAAGCACAGGAACCGGCGGCCAAGTAGCCCCTTTCTTGCGCCAGGCTGATGAACTCGGCATCCTCCAGACAAAACGCGGCCAAGCGCCCACGCTGCACCGGGCCGGCGGTGATCCGGTAGAGACCGACCGGCAGCGACCGGGTCAGGTTGAGCCGGTAACCCGCTGCCCAGCACCCAACAAACCCCAGCAAGACGATCAAGCTAATCGCGCAGATATTTTTCATATTCTGCTGCCGTGATCGTCGGGGAGAGGGGCGCAGGCGGTTGCTGTGGTTGCGAGGCCTTATAGAGGCTATCCGACACCGCCGGGGCGGCGATCTTAGCGCGGGCTGAAAACACCGGATCAATAAAATAGAGGATTTGCCGTCCGTAGATCGGCGATTGCCCGGCGGTAAAAATGAGCATGTCGCCGGGGGCGGTGACTTGGCCCTCGCTGTTCTTGGTTGGTCCCGGCAACCGCAGGCACTCATCGGTGGTTAAGAGCGGCCTGGAGGTTTCGGCAATGCTGGTTGAGCGGGATCTCCCTCCTTTGCCGCGACTGATCGATACTTTTTTACTGACCACCGTGGTGGTGCCGGTGAGCTTGGAGAGATAGTCCGCCGTCTCGGGCAGGTTCGGGGCATAGGCGATCCGGACATGGCAATTGGCCATCAAAGCGTTATCCGCGCCATAGACGCTGTTGAGCTGCTTGGTGTCCTGGACGATGAAATAGCCTTTGATCCCGTACCCGGCCATGAAGGAAATGGCCCGCTCGATGATCGGCAGTTTGCCCAGAGCGGTGAACTCATCAAGCATCAGCAACAGCCGGTGCGCGTAAGCGGCGGTCCCGGCACCATCGGCAAAGGTCATTTTCTCGGTCAACCTGCCCAAGAGTTGGGTCATAAAGATACGCAGGAGCGGGCGCAGCCGGTCAATGTCGGCTGGAGAGACCACCAGGTACAGGTTGACCGGCGAGGGGTGATTCATCAAATCCATGATCCTGAAATCGCACCGGGAGATGTTGCGGGCAACGACCGGATCACGATACAACGCCAGGTTTGCCGTGGCCGTGGAGACCACGCCCGCCATTTCCTTGTCCGCCTTGGCCAGCATGCCGCTGGCGGCGGAAGCACAAAACACATGGGCCGCATTGCCCAACTCCGGACCCATCTCGGCAAAGATCTCTGTCAAGAGAGCCGCATGATCGGTGGCTATCATTTCCTCGAACAGTTCCCGAGGGCCGCCTTCTCGATCCGGGTCCTCCAGCATCACCGACACATCATAGAGGCTCGCCGGTCGATCCCGATACCGCCTGATCGTGATTAGGCAGTGGAGCAACACCCCGCCGAAAAAACCAGCCGCTGCCTTGTCCCAATAGGCCGGGAGCCCTTTGCCGTCCGGGTCCAGCACCATGTTGGCCACCTGTTGCACATCCGAGATGGCGCGGTTGCCGTTCAGCCTGATTTCTTCCAGCGGGTTAAAACAGGCCGTCGCCCCGCTCGGGTCCGACGGTTCAAATCGCAGAGTTTTGTTGCCCCGGCTTTTGAGGTATCCGGCGGTCAGGGCGTAGTTCTCGCCTTTAATGTCAAACACCACACTGGATTGTTCCCAGGCCAGCAAGGTGGGAAGAATCAGGCCCACACCCTTACCGGAACGAGTGGGTGCAAAACATAGGAGATGTTCCGGGCCGTTGTGCCGGAGATACAATTGTTCTTTTTTCTTGGAGTCAAACCAACCCCCTACATAGACGCCTTGCCCGGACAGGTAGCCCATGGCCTTGATGTCGTCGCCGGTCGCCCACCTGGCGGTGCCGTGCAAATCCTTCCGCCCCTTGGGGGTCTGGTTGGGGCCGATTCAGAATTCGGAAAAAATCGTACGTTTACGAAAAATAAATGTAAGCGTTACAGGCTGTTGCTGATTTTGCGCGCAGGACACTATGGGTTTAAAAAGGTCGAGCATATAACAGGTTGTTTTTTCAAAATTAAATTTGCCTTACCGTGCTTAAATTTCCTTTCTCTGCGGCGACCCCATAAATAACCATCTCTGACAAAGAGGTCCCCCAAAAATCGACCATAACTCGGCACGAGAATGGTTTATTTTTTCTAGTTTGGCGGCTGTCGAAGAGATGAAACGGGCAGGCTAGAGGCGAAATTGAG
>JAQUEZ010000334.1 GCA_028684915.1 Desulfobulbus sp. | reverse complement strand
CCTGTCTTTGATTCCTGCATAATGACTCCTTGATGTATTGTTTGGCTGTTCGATATGGGCGTTTCAGCCCGTCTTTCTTCGCCCGTTTTTACGCCTCGCCGCAGTCACATGACAGATTGGCCAAGAGCGCGCGGTCAAATTTGCTTTGTTTGGGTACAGGAAAACTGGCCTTCTTTGTCTCGATATTTTTCAATGCACGTATATAGGCGGCGGGCAGGGCGTGAAAATCCGCTCCTGCGATAATATATTGCAGGTATTCTTCCGTCGGAACCGCTGGTTCGCCAAGGAAATTCCTTTTCATCAGGAGAACCGGGTAGCTGTTTCCATGGGTGTCTACAACATCCTCAGGATACAGAAAGTGTGCGCCGCAACCGTCCAGGCGCACATCCAGCCAGGCGTCAAGACGATCTGCGTCAGAAAAAGAGAGTTGAAAGATTACCCCCCAGACTTCTTCTCCAGGGGCGCGTATCAGGCATTCTTCACCGCCATCCCATATCTTGGAATGGCCGAAAAACGTCATCCTATGATCACTCAACCGTGCCACTGCAAAGAATTCCGGATTGAGACAACGGGCAGTGATCTGTCCGACATTCATATCAGCCCCGTAAACAAAATAGAGTTGATAGGATCTGCTATAGAAATCTCTCATAGTGCGCCCCGTGAAATTATTGTCATGATCCCGCTCAACGCTTTCCGTTGTTCTTTTCAGATTGTGTGTTCGGACAAATGGTTACGGCAAGCCCCTGGCCGGAATCAGTAATAACCTCGGATGCAATGTAAACATTGAGCGAACCAAATTCTTTGCCGAACCATTTGGGGCGATGATCGCACAAGACCTCGAGTTTCCTGAAAGCGGTTTCCTGGAAAAACGGGATCAGTATTTGTTTCGAATTCAGATTCGGTTCACGCTCCAGAATCTCGGCAAGATTGATCCTGTAGCAACCGTCGCCCGCATCCCCCACTGCATGCGGTTTCGGAAGAATTCTGTCAGGCGTGGTCATTTCTTTGCCTGGCAAAACCAGAGCGCGTCTGGGGGGACGTCCGCAACCTGCGCCGCACGTTGAGCCTTGATGCACGTCGGCTTCTCTTTGAGCTTTCGCGGCAGCGACACATTCGGCGTTTTTTTGGGCAACATGGTCCAGTTGCTCAAACAACGTTCCCGTCGATTTCCAGGTGCGAAACCCTCGGTCTTCCAGCAGGACGTGGAACACGCCTTTTGAAGCGGCGATCAAAAAAACTTCGCATTCCTCCAGTTGCGTCTCAATATTTCTGAACGCATTTTTCAGTTCTGCAAGCCCCATGTTCATGTTGATTGCAAGGGGTATTTGCCGTCTGCAATTCCAACTGCCAAAATGGTTGTCGAAAAGACAAATTACCCCATCTTCATAGAAGCTTGTCACTTCCAGACGGTCGTTTACAAATGCAGCGATTTTCATATTCGCCTCGTTGCCGTTTTTTGATGAGTATGCTGTGAGTCGATGGAAGCTGGTTGCCGCTTTATCCCATCCTCAGGAGGAACTCGCGTCACAGCGCGGTTCCTCCCAAGGGGTTACCAAACGTTGAGAATCCACTCTTTGTTTTTCTTGTATTCCATGTCGGTGAAAATGGTGTTGGCCATCTGTTCCGCCAGCCACATGGCCCCGGCATAACCAACCACCGGATGCCGGTACAATCCGGCCCGGTCATAGGTGGGGAATCCCACCCGCACCATGGGGATATTGTTGTCAATGGCTGAGAACCTGCCTTTGGAATGGCCGAGAATGAGATCGAGTTCCAGGCCCTCGTTCTTGATTCGGTTTTCGAGCTCCCAGAGATCAGCGTTGGTAATGATCTCCATGGGGTAATCGACGTTTTCCTGCAGTGCCTTAATTCGTGGATCTTTCCGGTAGGTTGTGTTGTCGTCGCCGAGAAGCAACAACACCGGCTTCATCTCGAGATCAAGGCAAAATTCAGCAATGCCGATGGCCAGGTCCGGATTGGCAAAGATGGCCACCTTCTTGTCGGCCAGGAACATGTGGGCGATATCGGTGATGGCGTCTATGGCGATGCCCCGCTCGCGCACCAAGGATTCCGGGATCGGCTTCCCGGTCATTATTTTCAGATTTTGCAGAAAGGTGTCGGTGTTGCGGATGCCGATGGGGGTTGGGCCGATTATTGTCGGCACGCCAAATTCTTTTTCAAGGTACGAGGCCGCCTTGCCGCCCTCGTATCGGTTCAGGGCAATGGTGCCGATGGCGTTGGCCGTCCCGGCAAGATCTTCAACAGTGGTGTCGCCGTGGGAAACAAAATTTCCATAGGGCATCAGGGGAGAATCGAAGTTTTCGATTTCAAATAGGACCGTCGCCTCGACCTGCATTTCCGCCAGCAAATGTTTAAGCGCAGTGACGTCCCCGGGATTGACCCAGCCGGTAATCAGGTTCAGTTTTTTGCTCGGCTCGGTTTTTTGGGCAAAATAGGTGATGAAATCGCGTACCGCAACATCGTAGCCGGTTACCATGCTGCCGACAAAACTCGGGGTGTGAATCGGGATGAGATGCACCTCCCGGCCGGGGTATTTTTCCTTGAGCAACCCGGCGTTGAGCTTGGTCACCACGCCTTCGATGTCGTCGCCAATGATTTCGGTTGAGCAGGTCGAGATGATCGGGATCACTTTTATGTCCGGATATCGCATCAACAGCACGTCGACCGCTTCCTCGACCCGTTTGACCGCGCCAAAGACCGCTCCGTCTTCATGCACCGAAGACGAAGCAATCTCAAAGCTTTCCTTGAAATGCTGGGAGATCAGCAAGCGAACAAACATAACGCACCCTTGGCCGCCATGAACAATCCCGATGCAGTCCTTGATCCCTATGCTGGCAAACTGGGCGCCGCAAGGCTGGCAGGTGAATATCGGATTGATGCAACCGTTGCGTGTTTTTTCTTTCACTTCACAATGCATGACAACGCTCCTTCTTAATAATGCTGATCGGTGAGCTCAAGATTGAGAGATCCGGTAATGGTTAGGTAGTCCATGCGTTCATGAAGCCCGTGCATGAGTTGTTTGATTTCTTCCTTGTTCATCGTCGACAGCCAGGAGTAGCGACTTTTGTAGGCCTCCGCGAGGCAGACCGCATCCACCCAATAACACCGGTCCGCCGGCGTCTCGAGTTCGACGGGTTCATCGCACAACAACTGCATTGTTTTGGTCAGGACGCCCTCATTTTGATCTTTTCTGTCCCAGGCGCGGGAATGGAATTGCCAGAGACATTTTTTCATTATGTAGTCAACGAGTTGTTCAATTCTATCTTTCATAAGGTCATCCATGATTGCCTCCCTCACGCCGCATCGGCCAGATCAATTTCAAAACTTGGGTAGGTCTTGTTGCTCAGGTCCGCGAGGCAGTCATATTTTCCTGTATACTGCCGCAGGACCGTGGAAGAGGTGATCTCCTCGCTCAGATTGGCGTCCGAGAGCATCCGTTGGGTCACAAAGCCTTTGTCTGTTGGAATCTCATCCTTGCTGATGTCCAGCAAGGCCAACTGATGAATCGGTGAATAGATCGCGTTGTAGATGTCGCGCGCGAACCGGACCCACCCCTCCCATCCTTTCCACGGGCCGTTGTGGTAGGCATGCGCGTTCAGGTAGGGAATGCGAACCTTTTTGGCCACCTCGCCCGGTCGTTTGCCAGTAAAAATGATGTCGGGCTGCAACATGTCCATAGCTTCCAGCCCTTCAAGTTCGTTGGGGTCGTCGATGGCAAGCGCCCCTTCCTCGCAGCGGGAGATCCCCTTTTCGAAATCACCCTGATGGCCAAATTTGGAGTAAACCGAGACAACATCAACGCCAAATTCTTCATGAATGACGTTCGCCCAGTGCCAGAGCTTGGAACCTCCGGGCCACAAACACACCTTCTTGCCCCGCAACCGCTCCTTGTACCAGTCGAGTTCCGGCTGCCAGCGGGCTGTTTCTTCTGCGATGATCGCTTCGGCCCGATCTTCGATGCCAAAGAACATCCCGACCTTCCTCAGCCCCTCTGCTAAGGTGCTGAAACCAAACGCATCGATGTCCAGGCGCGGAATTCCGTATCGTTTCCTCAGCTCGTTGCAGATGTATTCGGCGGAACGCGCGCACTCGAGAACGTTGAGATGCGCCCTGTGCATCGCCCTGAGGTCGTCATAGGAGCCGTTGCCGGTAAAGGTGGAAAGAACTTGAACGCCCATTCTCTTGAAAAAATCCATCATCACGTACTGGTCGCCCTGGATGTTGTACTCGCCGACATAATTAATCACGTAGGGGCTGGTGATGACCGGTTCAATCGTTCCAACCTTTTGATTCATCCAGGCAATGTTAATCTTATGATGGCCGCCCGATTGACTTGGCCCGCCGAACCCTGGCGAGTTGCAGACAAAGATGTCGACCTCGGGCATTTCATCCATCACTTCCTGTGCAATGGCGTCGATGTCGTCGCCGATCAAGGCCGAAGCGCAGGTTTGGTAAATGGACATCCTTTTGATGTTCGGGAACGCCTTGAACGCATCAATAATGGCCTGTTTGAGCAGTTTTTCAGCGCCGAAGATGACGTGCTTTTCTTTCATGTCCGTCGCAAAGGTGTTCTTGATCTGAAAGTTGTCGTTATCGCTGATATACCGCTTGGTTTGCCAGGTGTCGTAAGTGCATCCAATGGGACCGTGACTCAGATGGATGACGTCCTTCATGGGGGTGCCGATAACGTGCTTTGCTCCGCAGTAGGCGCAGCCGCGTTCGGAGATCGACCCCGGAATGGTGTTGAGGTATCCGGATGGCAGGGCTGAAGTCAAATCCTCGCCCGCCCCTTTTATGACAGCGTGCTGTTTTCGCTCGGGTATGCACTTGCTGCATTCAAACTCGTGATAGGGCATGGTTCATTTCTCCTTGCATAACCTTACAAAATTGCTTTCTCGCCGGTTTCATCAGTGCGCACCCGCACGGCGTCGTCAATTGGGCACACAAATATTTTGCCGTCGCCGATCTGGGCCGTCTGATTCACTTTGATGATCGCCTGCACCACGGGGCCGACGTCGGCGTCGCGGACAACCAGGGAAAAAAGACGTTTGGGGATATATTTCATTCCACCGGATTTCCCCTGTCCCATGAGCTCGGGTGGAATGTCGCAACTGATCTCGTTGGCAATGCCGCGTTGTTTGCCTCGTCCGATCGCAGGCATGGCCGTGAGGCTCAAAAACCCCATTTTTTCCAGGGCGTCTTTGGTCTTGCCCATTTTTTTAGGGCGGATAATCGCAATTATTTCCTTCATATCGTCACCTATCAGAGTCCTGTCGAACCAGTGCGCACGGTGAACACTTCATCCACCGGGGTGACGAAAATTTTTCCGTCTCCGAAGTTGCCGGTATATGCCTTGTATTTGATAAGTTTGATAACTTCTGCCACGCTGGCGTCCTCAACCACCATCAAAAGCATGACTTTGGGAAGCTCGTCATAATGGATCGTGCCAACGGTTATGCCCTTTTGTTTGCCGCGACCGAAGGCGCTGAGTTTGGTCATGGAGAAAAAACCCGCTTCGGCCAAGCCGTCAGCAACGCTGTCGGCAGCATCAGGTCGAACAATTGCTCTGATCATTTTCATATTATTGTTCCTTGGCAATTCTGCCTTAGTCGGCAAGGCCGTATTTGACCACCATGGCTTCGAGCTCTTCCATCATCAGCGGCTTGGGAATAACGAAGTTATCGTTTTCAATAATTTTGCGTCCAAGTTCGCTGTATTCCAGGGCCTGGTTTTCAGTCGGGTCGTATTCAGTAACCGTTTTTTTGTTGAATTCAGCTTTCTGGACAATGTTGTCGCGCGGCACAAAATGAATCATGTGCGTTCCAATGGA
>JAQUEZ010000081.1 GCA_028684915.1 Desulfobulbus sp. | reverse complement strand
ACCACCCCACCGCCTGATTCAATCCCTCGGCACCAAAAAGCTCTTTTCTATAGAGGACCACCGGGCTTGTCCAACAAACGGTTCAGATTTTGGTTCGCTGCGCTCTCAAAATCTAACCTTATTCGTTGGAAAGTGTGCTATTCTAGGCATGACCCCGGAAAATAAATTTGATGGCCTCGTAAAAACCCTAAAAAATGGAAAACTATGAATTATAAACACATTTGCTTAGCGTTTTTCAGCTTTCTGATCTTTGTATCGGCTTCATCCGTCTTCGCGTGTACCACTATCTTGGTAGGCAAAAAGGCCTCGATAGATGGATCGGTGCTGATTTCGCACTCGGACGATGGTCTAAACGATGCCCGTTTGATCTACGTGCCCGCCAAGGACTGGGAGCCTGGCACTCTTCGGCCGGTCTATTATTCCCATTGCGCACTCGACTTTAGACCGCAGTGGGGCGGTACGGTAAGTCACCGCATTGTTGATGCCTCGCGTGCCCCAGCCTATGGGACCGATCAAGAGGAAGGTGATCCCAAGAGCCTGCCGCTGGGATATATTCCACAGGTGGCGCATACTTATGCCTATTTTGACGGCAACTACGGCATTATGAACGAGCACCAGGTGTCTATCGGCGAGTGCACAGACAAGGCTAAGGTGACTCCCGAGCCTGAGCCGGGCAAACGTATTTTTTATTCGGCCGAACTTTCTCGAGTTGCCTTGGAGCGCAGCAAAACTGCTCGTGAGGCAATTGCTCTTATGGGAGAACTCATTGAGGAATATGGGTACTACGGCACGGGTGAGACCCTGTTGGTGGCCGATCCCGGTGAGGGGTGGGTCATGGAGATGAGCGGTGACGATATGAACGGGACCTCAGGCGTCTGGATTGCCCAACGTGTACCGGACGACTCTTTCTTTGTCGCGGCCAACCAGTTCCGTATCCGCGAGGTGAAAATCGATTCCCCGGATATGATTTATTCGGCCAACATTTTTAAGGTAGCCCAGGACAAAGGTTGGTGGAAACCTGCTGACGGTCCGCTGGACTGGACCAGTGTTTACGGCGACGGTGAATTTCATCACCCATATTATTCCCTCCGGCGGGTATGGCGGGTACAATCTCTGGTTGCCCCGTCCCTGAATCTCCCCGCATGGGTGGATGGACCTTTCACCCGCATGTATCCCTTTGCCATCAAGCCCGACCAAAAACTCAGCGTGACAGATATTTTTTCCATCCACCGGGATAATTATGAGGGCACCGAGTTTGATCTTACCCAAGGTCTGGCCGCCGGGCCTTTCGGCGACCCTGACCGTTTTGAGGGCGGGGCTGAGTCGCTTGCCACCAAGGAGGGAAATCTCTCCACGGTCAATGGTGCATTCGAACGACCGCTCAATATCTACCGCTGTGTCTATTCCTACGTGAACCAGTCACGGGACTGGCTGCCCGCAGCAATCGGCGGCTTGACCTGGTTCGGGCCCGATCGTCCTGCCACCGCGGTATTCATACCCTATTATGCCGGGGAAACAAATCTGCCCAAACCTATCCAAACCAGTAACATTCTCAAACTTGATCGGGGCAGCATGTGGACCGCACTCAACTACGTGGCCAATCAGGCCCAACTCAAGTACTCGTTTATGATTAAGGATATACGGTCGGTGCGTGACCGGCATGAAAGCTCGTTCTTTGGTAGCCAGAAAGAGTTGGAATCCAAGGCCCTGGTTTTATGGAACAAGGGAGATCGTGTCGCAGCCCAGGCGCTTCTGACTGATACTTCTAAGCGGCTAACCGAGGAAGTGCTGAAAGATTGGTGGGCACTGTCGGAGCAACTCTATGTGCGCTACAATGATGGTTATCTCAATACCCCAGACGGTATCGCCCAAGCGGTGTTTTACCCGTCCTGGTGGTTGAAACAAGTAGGGTACGAGCAGGGACCGACGAGTTACGCGCAACCTACTCCCCGTCAGTAAGGGCACCGGTGTATTCTTCAGCCCCGGGTGGACAAAGAAAGGTAAGGTGGGGCGCGAACAGGATCAAGGCAAAAAAGATTACGCGATGTTCATCTTTTTTGCAGAGGCTTGAATGGGACTGACCTCCGTCATTTGCACGAGGCCTGTACATTCTTATCGGCATAAAAAAAGCGCTTAAAGCTTTGCAGCTTTAAGCGCTTGTCGTATTCAGTGGCTGGGGGACAGGGATTCGAACCCCGATAAGCGGAGTCAGAGTCCGCTGTCTTGCCGTTAGACCATCCCCCAGCAGGCGGGAAGATGCGGGCCAAAATAGATGAATTGGCCTCGATTGTCAAGAGAAAATCTAGCTTCTCTTCAGCTCTGTTTGCACAGGGGGGGCCTCCTTGCCCTTCAGGAAATGATCAGCCCGGCATAGCCGACTACCTGGCTGGTGTCTCCACTCGCTTCGCCGGAATCGGTATAGCGCACCAACTCCGCCTTGGTGGCTCCCAACTCCTGTGCCGCCAACAGGGCGATGGTGGTGGGCATGATACCGCACATCGAAATTCGCTGGCCGACCACGGTCGTGTATAATCCCTGTGGATCCATGGCGAGGATGCGCTCGATTGCCATTTGGTCCTTGCGGCTGGCTTGCTGGCGGGACTCGTAATGGCTCATATCGGTGGAGGCCAGCATCAGCACTGGTCTGCGCAGGGTGCCGATGGCAACGGCCAACTCACGGGCTACCTGTTGGCAGGCCTCATAGGAAATCGCGGAAACAACCAGGGGCACGATGCGTAATGCCGGCTGCACTTGTTGCAGAAAGGGGACCTGTACCTCCAGGGAGTGTTCATCGAGATGAGCCTCCTCATCGGTCTTAATGAGGGAGGAGGACTGAAGAATGGCCTCAGCCAGCTGTTGGTCGATGGGGACGGTGCCCATGGGCATTTGCCAATCCTCGCGGCCAAGGGCAAGAGCCTGGCCGCGCCCATGGTGATTAGGCCCCATGATCAGCACTGTTTCCGGCACCCGAACTCCTGCGATGGTCGCCCCGGCGGTGGCACCCGAATAAACATACCCGGCATGGGGCATAACCACGGCCAGGGCCTCCCGCTTGGCCGAATCCGAAACATCCGGAATCAACTCGGCGACGCTGCGGCGCAATCCTGCAGGCGTTCCGGGATAAAAACGATCAGCAACTGCAGGCATCCTGGTCATAATGTTCTCCCTCTCTTTCTTGCAGTCTTAGGCTGCAGTCAGCTATTTCTTCACTTCCCAGACAGTGCCTTCGGGCCCATCCTTGAGCACGATTTTGTGCGCCAGCAGTTGATCGCGCACTGCATCGGATGCTGCCCAATCCTTGTCAGCCCGAGCCTGGTTTCGTTTTTCGATCAGAGAAGCAATCTCTACTTCGCTCAAATCAATGTCCGCCAGGACCTTGGCCTTATTTTTCGCCACCACCTCGGCGGGGTTTTGCTGCACCAGGCCAAGGACTCCGGCCAGTTCACGGAAGGTCGCGGCGGTGTTCTTGAGTGCGGCTATATCCGCCTCGGCCGGTTGCTCCGGAAGCACCCGCAGCACCTTATTGATACTTTTGATGGTATCAAAGAGATGCGCTAGGGCCTGGGCGGTGTTGAAATCGTTGTCCATGGCCTTATGGAACCGTTCGGTCAGTGAGTCCAGATCCTGGCGGTCCTTATCGGTAATCACCGTGTCTTCAGCGCCGCCAGCCACCTGCAACTCGTCGACCTTGGCCAAACATTCGTACATCCGGGCAAGGCCACTCACCGCATCCTGCAGGGCGTTTTCGGTGAAATCCAGCGGGTTGCGGTATTGGGTGGAAAAGATGAACAACCGCAGTACCTCGGGTTCGTACTGTTTGAGCACATCGCGGATAGTGAGAAAGTTACCCAGGGATTTGGACATCTTTTCGTCCTTGATGGTGACAAAGCCATGGTGCATCCACATTTTGGCAAAGGGTTTGCCGGAAGAACCGCAGCTCTGGGCGATTTCGTTTTCATGGTGGGGAAAGACCAGATCCTTGCCACCGCCGTGAATGTCAAAGGTATCGCCCAAATATTTGCGGCTCATTGCCGAGCATTCGATATGCCAGCCAGGCCGACCATCGCCCCAGGGGCTTGGCCATTTGGGCTCGCCCGGTTTGGCCCCTTTCCAGAGGACAAAATCCATGGGATGTTGCTTGCGATCGTTGACCTCGACCCGGGCTCCGGCCTGCATATCGGCCAGGCCACGACCAGAGAGTTGTCCGTAGCCGTCGAACTGTTCCACCCGAAAATAGACGTCGCCGTCAGCCGGGTAGGCCATGCCCTTATCGACCAGTTCCTGGATAAGGCCGATCATTTCCGGGATATGTTCGGTGGCCTTGGGCTCGAGATCGGGCCGCAGGGTGCCTAGGGCATCCATATCGGTGTAGAATTCGTTGATGAACCTAAGCGCCAGGGTGGCGCTGTCAATCCCCTGTTCGTTGGCCCGTTTAATGATTTTGTCATCAATATCGGTAAAATTACGGACAAAGGTCACCTTGTAGCCCCGGTGGCGCATATAGCGGACCACCATGTCAAAGACAAGCGCGGAGCGGGCGTGACCGATATGACAATAGTCGTAGGAGGTGATTCCGCAGACATAGAGTTTAACATGGCCCTCTTCAAGCGGGCGCAGCGGTTCCTTTTTACGGCTTAGGGTATTGTAAATTGTGATCGGCATCTGTTTTTCCGAAGGGGTTGAAACAACCTTTTGAGCTTTTTGGGTGAAGCCCGAAGCCGTGAGCGGTCGTCGAGGCGTTGGTTTCATTGCGTGTAACTGAGCGATTACATTATTTTTTTATCGATCAGTTACAGCCAGCGGAAATGGCATGCGGACGGACGCCCTGAAAGGTGGCAGGGAAGAGGAAAGAGAGAGGGCACGCGTCGATAGCATCATGCAGGTACAACAGATGAACCCTTTTCTCCTCTCCTGTCATCACGGATTCAGGTAAAGGCCTAATGTACTACAACCGTGCCAGAACTCAAAACTTTATTGCGCATCCTGGCGGTATTGTGCGCCCACCATGGGCAGGAGCAGCAATCCTGGGATGGCGGCTATTGTGCAGCCAATAAAAAACAGGGGCCAACCGGTGTGCTCGGCCACCCAACCCGCAGGCGCGGCAATGATGACCCGGGGAATCCCCATGCAACTGGAGAGCAGCGCGTACTGGGTAGCGGTGAACCGTTTGTTGGTGAGTGAGGCCATGTAGGCCACGTAGGCGCTGGTCCCCATGCCGCTGGTGAGTTGTTCGAGCGTGATCGCCACCGCCAAGCCGACCAGGGAGTTGCCCATCAAGGCGAGCACGGTAAAACTGAGAATGGCTGCCGCCTGGAGGATGCCGAAGATCCACAGGCTGCGAATGATGCCGATGCGTAAGAGGATGGTGCCGCCGATCAGCCCGCCGGCAATGGCGGACCAGAAACCGAACAGTTTGGCCACCGCGCCTATTTGGGTCTTGCTGAAACCAAGTTCCAAATAAAAGGGAGTGGTCAGGGTGGAGGCCATCTGGTCGCCGAGTTTGTAGAGAAGGATGAACAGTAATAAGAGCAGGGCACGATCCCGGCTGAAATATTCGGCAAAGGGTTCCCAGACCGCCTCGGTGAAATTTTTGGGTGTGCCGCTACTCAGCTCTGGTTCCCGGCAGAAAAGGGTGGTGAAGACACCGACCAGGAGGGTGCCCGCCATCAGGAGATAGACCTGGGAAAAGGCCATGTGGTCGGCAAAGATCAGGCCGCCGCTGCCAGCCAGGAGCATGCCCAACCGGTAACCGTTGACATAGAAGGAACTGCCTAGGCCAAGCTGGTTGTCACTGAGGTCCTCCCGCCGGTAGGCATCAATCACGATATCCTGGGAGGCGGAAAGAAAAGTAACCAGAAAAGCCGCCAGTGCCACCATCCATGGGGTTTGTCCGGGGTCGGTCAGGCCGAGTCCGGCCAGGGCGATGATCAACAGCAATTGGAGGACAAGCATCCAGCCGCGTCTGCGCCCGAAAAGCGGGAGGGTGAAGCGATCAAAGACCGGCGCCCAAAGAAATTTTAAGGTGTAGGGAAGCCCCACCAAGGAGTAGAGGCCGATGACCGAGAGGTCGACCTGTTGTTCGGTCATCCAGGCCTGGAGCACGGAGGAGGTGAGCAGCAGGGGGACGCCGCAGGAAAACCCCATGAGAAAGGACACCAGCATCCGTGGGGAGAGAAATTGGTGCCAAAAAGTTTGCTTCATATGTTTCCAGGGAAGGTTGGGCGAGAAAAAAGGAATTTTGACGGCCTCGTAAAAAGTCCATCACAGTTTAAGAGATGGCTAAGTAAAAATACAGATATACAAGGCACAGCGTTTTTCCCAGATCGAAGGCATAAAGTAGGTATGTCGTGCGTCGGGAAAAACGTTGCGTCGCAGGAGATCGAAATTTTTACGACGCCATCAATCTTGAACAATGCACCTTTTTACCACATCTATTGGGAAAGCGTAGCGCCTTTTCGGGCTACTGCTGTTTGAAGGGTTGGTAGAGCGGATCGCCGATTAGGACCATCTGCCAGGAGAGAAAGGGTAGGGTGATGAGGTAGGTTTCGCCCAGGCTGAGGTACCCCTCGGTCAGGGTAGAGAAAAAAAGTTCCGGCAGGGGAAACGCCTGCACATAGGGTTCGTACACCGGGCCGATAGTGGCGGTAATGCCGCGTTCCAGCATCCGTTTGCACCAGACCTGCGAGCCTTCCCGTTTCAAGGTGGTGCATTCGGCGCTAGCGATGTGGTAACCGATGGCACCGCGCACCCAGGTAAAGGCATCGACATAGTGTGCCAGGCTGTACCAGCCGCAGTAGAGAGCCGCCTGTGGGCAGGATCCGGGCTGGAAGAGTTCGGGTTGTTGATCCAGATGGACAATCATCTGCTCGCCTTTGCTGATTTTTTCCGCAGCCTTATGGATTGAGGCATCATATAGGGCATAGCCGCTCAGGTTCTGCGCCTGGGGCAGGGGCCAGCGGGCATCAAAATAGGCCTGGCCCTGCAACCCTTTTTTTTCGGTGGCAATAGCATCGTCAATGATGCGCCGAACCGTGCCCGGATCCGGGCCATCCAAGCGGCTAACCATAAGTACTTTGTCTTTTTTCAGCAGGGTTTGCTGGTGTTGGAATCCGAGGAAATAGGGGTTGGGTAGCCACCCCTCGAGCGGGTAGTTTTTGGTGAGCACCAGGGCAAGATCCGAGTCGACCGCGGCCCGGTTGTCCATTTTCTCCGGTTGTTTTTGTTGGGGCGCACTGTACGGGGGCGGCTCTGGCTCAATGGCCAGTGGCACGCCGTACATGGTAACCAGGCAGCGGATACGATGCTTCGGATCCAACTCGGCCAGTGCTAGACGGACAGGTTTGAGGATGCTTTGGGTGAACTCCTGCCGTGAGCAGTGTTCTTCCCCTGTAACGCTGATCCTCACTAAATGATCGTCGGGAATACCTCGTCGCTGCATATAATAGCGGGCCAGGGCGAGGCTGTTGTTGGTGCGAACGTTGGCAATAACCAGGATTTCATTGGGCGTTAAAGCTCGGCAAATCGATGGAGAGGTGCAGAGTAGTATCAGGAGAAAGAGTAAATTTACCGGAAATTGACTGGCGCGGATGTGCATAGACGATTACCTTGGTGACTGATTTTGTACAGTATTTTCTCAGCATAGAGGGTAGCAGCAGTGATTGACAAGAACAATGAGGCCGACATTGGCGACTTTCGCCATCGTTTATTGGCTTGGTTTGAACAAAACCAGCGGCCTCTGCCTTGGCGCGAAACCTATGAGCCTTATCAGGTGTGGATCTCGGAGATTATGGGCCAGCAGACCCAGATGGATCGGGTTGCCCAGTACTTTCGACGTTGGATCGATCGGTTTCCGGATATTGTAACGGTTGCGACAGCTCCGGAACAGGCTCTCCTCAAAACCTGGGAGGGATTGGGCTACTACAGCCGGGCACGAAATATCCAACGTGCCGCCCAGCAACTCCTTGCCGCAGGGAGCCCTGAAATTCCGGCCGACTATGATTCGCTGCTTGCCTTGCCCGGGGTTGGTCCCTACACTGCGGCCGCCATTCTTTCCATCGCCTTTAATCGACCCGTTCCTTTAAGAGATGCCAATGTGGAGCGGCTTTTTGCTCGCCTTGCGGATATCGATCGTCCCCTGAAACAGGCCGCCACCCAGAAACGTTTGGCCAGCCTGGCCGAGACCCTGCTTGATCACCGGTCTCCGCGGTTCTACAATCAGGCTCTTATGGAGCTTGGCGCACTGATCTGTACCCCGAAAAAACCAGTTTGCAGGGAGTGTCCGGTGCAGATGCATTGTCGGGCCTTAAAGGCGGATACAGTTGAGTTTCGCCCTTTACCGACCGACAAACAAAAAAAAATCGAGATCATCATGGCCTGCGGTATCCTTCATCATCAAGGGCGGATTTTTATCCAGCAGCGGTTAGCCGATGATATCTGGGGCGGTTTGTGGGAATTTCCCGGTGGTCGCCTTGAGGAAGGGGAAAATCCTCATGATGCCGCAGTGCGAGAAGTGGCGGAAGAGACCGGTTGGAAGGTGACAGTCTTGGTGCCTTTTAAAACCGTGGTTCATCACTACACCCGCTATCGGGTGACCTTGCATGGCTTTCTCGGTGAGCTGGTTTCGCCTCCAGTCGCACCGACCCTCAGCGCGGCTCAACAACATGCCTGGGTATCGCCGGTCGGTTTGAGCGACTATCCCTATCCCGCTGGTCATCGCATGCTGGTGGCCGCCTTGCAAAATACATCTTTTCCGGAAAATAGGTAATCTTGCTCAGGTGTGAAATTCATGGAACAACATAGCCTTGTTGCGTTTGTTTGTATTATTTTTCGCTATAGCGGAAATGGAATTGTAATCTCTTTGCAAGGGTGTTACTCTTTTTGAACGTGTATTTTCAACTCATTTTTGATGGACTCGTAAAAAGTCCGTCACATGCTAAAAGATGGCTAAGTAAAAACACAGATAGACAAGGAGTAGTTTTTTTTTTCGGCGCGAAGGCATACATCAGGTATGTCGAGTGCCCGGAAAAACGCTACGACGCAGTAGATCGAAGTTTTTACGACGCCATCATTTTTGTCGTTCTCGTAAAAGCTCTTGAGAACGACGTTCCGAGCTTCGTAACTTGTTGTATTTATAATACGCAACCTCTCGGGTTTTGACTTTTTACGAGGCCATCACATTTAACTTCATTGTAACTACGTGTCGTATAGCGAACTCAACATACCGAACATGCAGGAGGAGGTGGATCGCCTCAGTACCAACTGGCGAACGCTCCTTGATGCCATGCCGGAGATGGTCTTTTTGCTCCGTGATGATGGCGCTGTTGAATACATGAATCGTAGCGCCAAAGCCTGCTTTGGTTATCCCTGCAACAAAAAGATTACCGAGAGCCTGGCGACTGTCGGGCAAGAGTGCCGCGACAACCTTGTGAGCGGTGATAAAGAGAAGAAGGGAAAACGAACCAGAGTTATCGAAACCGTGGTCGATAGTACGCCGGTGGAGTACTCCTCTGTTCCCTTTGTGGGCTATACCGGTGAACGGTTGATCATGCTGGTGATGCGCGATATCACTGAGCGGAAACAATTCGAACAGGAGTTGCTGCAGTTCAATACCAGCATCGAAACCATTCTCCAGCAAAAGATAGGTGAGTTGCAGGCTAGCGAGGAGATGCGGAACAAGCTGATGCGGCAAGTTAACAGCCTCAAAAGTCAGCTCGGTCATCATCACCAGGCGGACAAGATGGTCGGTCGAAGCCGCAAGATGCGTGAGTTGCGGGAGATGATCCACCAAGTGTCCGGTTCGGATGCGACCATCCTTATCACCGGAGAGTCCGGCACGGGTAAGGAACTGGTCGCAAATTTGGTCAAGGCCACCAGCTCGCGTGACGATAAGCCGTTTTTAAAAATCAACTGCAACGCCATCAACGATTCCCTGCTCGAGGCGGATCTGTTCGGGTATGAGAAGGGTGCTTTTACCGGGGCAACTGCGCGAAAAGTCGGTAAGTTCGAGGTGGTGGACGGCGGCACTATTTTTCTTGATGAGATCGGCGATATCAGCCCGCGGATGCAGGTCGCGCTTTTGCGGGTCCTGCAGAACGGCGAGGTCATTCGTGTCGGCGGAAACGAGCCGCTCAAGGTCGACGTCCGGGTCATTGCCGCGACCAATGTGGATCTGACCCAGGCGGTGAAAGAGAAAAAATTCCGTTTGGATCTCTATTACCGGCTCAATATCATCAATATCGATATTCCACCGCTGCGCGACCGCAAAGAAGACGTGGTCGAGTTGGTCTCCTTCTTTGTCAATCACTACCGGGAAGCCTTTAAGAAGGAAATCGATTTTGTGCCCAAATCGATTATCAATCGCCTCTTGGAGCACGACTGGCCGGGTAATGTTCGCGAGTTGGAAAACCTGATTCAGCGGGCCGTGCTCATGGCCAAAGGCAAGATGATTACCGAGAGTGATCTCCTCTTTGATCAGGATCCGAGGATGATTGAACAGCAGCGTGGCGACACCTTTGATATTGACGAGAAGCTTGGCCTGATGCCGCTTAAATCCATTGTCGGCGATTTCGAGGCGACCATTATCCGCCGTGCGTTAGATAAGTACAGCGGCAATGTTGCCACCGCCGCCGGTCATCTCAATATCGGCAAGACCGCCCTCTACGACAAGATGAAGCAGTACAGCATTTCCGCCAAGCGTATCAAGCAGAAGGGCCGTTGATCGTTTCAATATGACCGGTTCCCCTGGACAAGGGAAACCGGTTCATCTCCGCACTTGTCAAAAGTCGCGAAAAATACGTTTCCTGACTTTTTGACGAATCCTTCCTCATTTTAAAAGAGCAGAAATTCCTTAAAGGGACCCCGCATGCAGTGGTTTGATGCCATGGCAGCGGAATAGGCTCCGGCATTGATCAAGGCGAGATATTTTTGTTCGTCCAGCTCCGGCAGGGGCGCATCCACATACCAGACGTCCAGAGCCTCGTTAATATTGCCGACCACGGTCTTCGCTGAGCACGCTTCCTGATTATATTGAAGCGGCAGGGGCTGGAAGGGGAGATTGTAGTAGGTAGGTTCCGGTGCAATGTTAAACCCCGCATCCACCCCGACAAAGGTGGTGTTCTGTTTCTGCTCCACAAAGGTTTTCTCTAAAAGTAGCACTCCCGCATCCTTGACGATGTAATCTCCAGGCTCGATCTCCACATGCAGATTGCGGCTGCCGAAGTTGCGCATGAGCACTTCGGCCCATTGATTCAGCACCAGCGGCTCCTCGCCCGGAAGATGGGGAACACCCAAACCTCCTCCGATATTGACCTTTTTCACCGTTCCGGCAGCCTCGATAAAACGAAAGCAGTGGGCGATGATCTGTTCCAGCTGTCCGAGTTGTGCGGTGAGATAGCCGCAGCCGGTATGAAAATGAATTTTACTGACCTGCAGCCCGTACTGTTTGGCCGTATCCAGGGCTTGGGCAAACTGCTGCCAGTACAAGCCGAATTTAGTGGTCACCTCACCGGCGTAGTGCAGTTTGTCGTTGTCGGCTCGGCCAATGCCCATGGCAGGATTGATCCGCAGGCCGATTTTGCTGCCCGGCTTCAGTGCGCCCCAGCGATGGATTGCATGGATGGAGTCGCAGTCCATGAACAGGCCCTCGTAGCGGCTTAACACATCTAGGTCCCGTGACGACAGGCTTGAGGCGGTGAAGGAAATCTCGCTTGGGGAAAATCCGCAGCTTACCGCATGCTCGACCTCGGCCGGAGAACACGCATCAATACCGCAGAGCCCGGTCTGTTTGAGGAAGGTGAGTAGGGGCGCAAAACGGTTGGCCTTCATTGCGTAATGAAGAGTAAAGCGGCCCGCCATTCCGGCCTGGTTGAGAGCGGTGTGCAGGCGCGTAAGGTTGTCGCGCACGCGGGTGGCCGAGTAGATAAAAGAAGGGGTGCCGAACTGATCAGCTAGCTGCTGGGCCGAACGTCCGCCAAAAAAAAGTTGATTTTGCCGGTAGCAGAGATCCCCTCTCTGCCACCAGCTGTAATAGTCCTGCGCGTTCAACGGAGCACAGCCTGGCTCAGTTCAAGCATTTCCGACTCGGGCAGAGCCCCCGGGTGAACTTCCTTGCGTCCGGTGACCCAGCCCCGGCAACTGGATGCACCGCAGGAGCAGGGAAACTGTTTGAATAAAATGTCCTCGGTTTCCGCATAGTCCATATAGAGGAAACTGTTGGCAGGGATGTCCTGCAATGCGGTCACATTAAAATTGACCATGTTCAACGAGATGTTGGGGGCGCAGGAATGAAGGAAAAAACCGCTGAAATAAGGGTCGAACAGATGGGTGTCCGGGGTGATTTGCA
The DNA here is from genome assembly GCA_028684915.1 of Desulfobulbus sp. Next base: position 12,291 of record JAQUEZ010000081.1, on the reverse strand, counting down.
GGGTATGCTGGCGGATTTCGTGGACGACATGGCCCGCCATCCGGGCGATAATCTCGCCACGTTTGAACGAACGATAGGTAATGACGCCCTGGCCGACCAGCTCATCTTTAAAAACAACTGCAAAATCAGAATGTTTCGGGAACAGGGGATCCTGTCCGAATTGATCAGGGTACAACATGTGCATATTCTCCACGAATGGCTGACACACTCGCGCAAGCCGAAACCGGACGACCATGCACCTTAACACCCAAGAGAGTCGGAAGCACAGTACGCCGTTCCCGCAGCTTTGTGCAAGAATGACAATGGTTAAGAAACAAAACCCATCAACAGCACACCTGATGACAGGTCTGCAGAACAAAAAAGGAGCGCACTAAACAGCCGTTTTCACGGCTATCAGACAAAAAAACACAACGATTTCACAAAAAGTGAGAAAATAGAACAACGCTTAGTCTTGCACTTGCTTCCCAGCAAGATTCCAATCCCTTCGAGATCATGGTTATTCATCGTTGACTCAGCCAATTATCCGGCCGTGGAGATTGCTTGTGTGCAATCACACTCCTTGAGCTTTGTTTCTCGATGCACTTCCACTCTGTCTGGTTGTACCCTCCTTGCCGCCATCTGCATGGGGCGTTGGTTTTTATGCTGGTGTCGTAAAAACTTCGATCTCCTGCGTCGCAGCTTTTTCCCGACACTCGCTCTACCTTAGGTATGTCTTTGCACCGTGAAAAAGAGTTCATCGCTCGGTGTCATTTCGACCATCGGGAGAAATCTCTTCGTTCAGCGAGGAAAACTCTCCATTGTGCAAATAAAAAATAGTCGGTCCGCCTGTTTTTGCTGACCGATTATGATCCCATGTTTGGGTCGCAAAAAACATCATGAGAACGTAGAAATTTTTGCGATTTTATATATTTTATTTCAGGCTTTGCAATCGTAAAAATGGATCTGGCGAAAATAAAAATGAACTCGTTGTTGCCACGTATTTTATTGGGCCGAGCGTTGTTCTTGTTCCGATAAATTTCTCTTTGATCAACAGGGGATTCCGGCTACTATGGGGCTAATATAATTGTTATTCTCGTGAAGTGCCTCGAGAATTCCGTTCCTCGTCTCGTCGGTCTTGTTGCTGCCGTATGGGAGCTTCTGTTTTTTGGTTTTTTACGAGGCCGTCGTGATGAACGATCCTACTTCGTACCCCCTTCAACAGTTGAGGTGTTGCATGTCAAACTGGTTTGTTGCTCTGGACGGCCAATCTCTTGGCCCTTTTACCCTTCAGCAGATGCTCTCCGCTATTGCCGGCGGGCAGTACAATGAGGCGACCATAGTCTGGCGCGATGGTTTTGCCGACTGGATGCCCATCGGGCGGGTCCCGGAGCTGCAGATGGGACAATCGGTTCCGGCACCGCCTCCCTATTCCGGCAAAGAGGCCCATGAGATCGACTACACCATCTACGGCAATGAGATGCAGTTTGTCGAGGTTGAGCTTGATACTCATGAAAGCGTTATCTCTGAGGCCGGGGCTATGATGTACATGCACGATCAGATCGTGATGGAAACCGTGTTCGGCGATGGCTCGCGCAGTTCCAATTCCGGAACTTTTTTCGACAAGATGCTCGGCGCCGGTAAACGATTGATCACCGGCGAGGGGTTGTTCATCACTATGTTCACCTATACTGGTGCAGGCAAGGGCAAAGTAGCCTTTGCTTCTCCGTATCCGGGCAAAATTATTCCTCTGGATTTGAGCAAGTATAATGGCCGGATTATTTGTCAGAAAGATGCCTTCCTCTGTGCGGCCAAAGGGGTTGCAGTGGGGATTGCCTTTCAGAAAAAGATCGGGGTGGCGTTGTTTGGTGGCGAGGGATTCATTATGCAGCAGTTGGACGGCGATGGATTGGTTTTTGTCCATGCCGGCGGTACGATTGTGGAAAAGGAGCTGGCCGCGGGCGAAACCATGCGGGTGGATACCGGTTGCCTGGTGGCTCTGACTGCCTCGGTGAACTACGATATCGAGTTTGTGGGAAACGTTAAATCGGCGATTTTCGGCGGGGAAGGCTTTTTCTTTGCCAACCTCCGTGGGCCGGGGCATGTCTGGTTGCAATCTCTGCCGTTTTCACGACTTGCCGGACGTATATGGGAAGCCGCGCCCCAGACCATGGGCGGAGGCGGTCAGGGAGAGGGCTCGGTGCTGGGCGGTCTGGCCAACATGTTCGAGCGCTAGCGGGGAATTTCGGCTGGGGAATGGTGCGATTCTTTCGTTTTTTCTCGTGCCTAGGTAGCGCATGGGGACGAGGTTTTTCTTGTACCTACGCTCTGCGTGGGTATTAACACCTCACGCTCCGCGTGCCTTAGACTATACTGCACAGGTCAGGAAATGGGGGGGCGCAAATTTTATAGCGGCTTCTGAACATGTTTTTGGGGGACGCGGAGCGTCGCCATGCCGTTCCCACGCAGAGCGTGGGAACGAGCCTGACGCGATTTTGGTAGAGCTGGTGGCAAGCTCTTCTTCTGGTACCTACGCTCCGCGTGGGCACAATGACTCCTCGCTCCGCGAACAAAAAAACACCTTTGATGGACTCGTAAAAAGTCCATCACACCCTAGGAGATGGTTAAGTAAAAACACAGATATACAAGGAGTAGCGTTTTTCACGGCTCGAAGGCATACATCAGGTATGTCGAGTGTCGGGAAAAACGCTACGACGTAGGAGATCGAAGTTTTTACGACGCCATCACCTTTGATCGAGGGGATTCCCCTACTTGGCCTGTTCTTCAATGAATGCCTGCATTTCCGGGCTGATGCTCAATCGTTGAGCGAGGGTGTTCAGCCAGTCTCGTTCCGCCTCGGTATCGATTTCGATCGTCGCCACCGCCAGCATATACATGGTTTTAGCCACGGCCGGATCATTGATGCCTGCAACCAGCTCCTCTATGCTTTTGGGCTGATGCAGCTCATTTAAGAGAAACATCTTTTCTTCCTGGCTCAGGTCGGCACCCCGAAGTTTTTCCAAGACCGCCCGTTCTTCTTCCGCATCCATAACCCCATCAGCATGGGCTGCCGCAGCCATAACCTGGATTAAACGGGTGGCAAGATTGCAGCTGCTTAGCGTTGTTCCACAAGAAGGGCTCGGTGGTGCTGTAGCTGTGGGTAATGGAGTCGGCGCTGAACCCGGAGTCGGCGGTGGAGGTGGTGGGGCGCCCCCAGCACCGGGAGGAGGTGGCGGCGGAGCTCCCGCAGCAGCATACCCCCCACCCGGCGGAGGCGGCGTCTGGCCCATACTGCCGGCAGCACCTTGTTGTCCTTGCTGCTTGAGAATTTCAAAGGCGCCCACACCCAGGCCGATCAAGGTCATCAGGCCGGAACCCGAGCCCAGGCCACCCAGTGTGGATTTCTTGCCGCCACCGGAACCCATGACTTCGCCAACAATTTTTCCGAGTAATTTTTCAGCGTTAAACATAACCACCTCATAAGTAAGCAAAAAAGAGAGCGCCCCGCCGAAAAATCAGCAAGGGTGCAAAAAGTACGGCAATAAGCCAAGATTTGTTCTTGTCTCACCTTGGTCTGATGTCTTATAGTAGCACTAGAATAAATCTTTTTCCGCCAACTGCCAATGCTTGCATCAACGACCAGTCTCAACAGTTCCCAAATCGCCTTTTATAATCGTGGTGGACAGGCAATGTCGCTGTTCCGCTCCGAACCGGTGCAACCTGTTGTCACGGTCCCGCAATCCGACACGGGTGACGCCCCGGAGTCCGGAGACACCGTCAGTCTATCTCAAGAGGGATTGGATAAATCACGGCAGCAAAGTGGGGCATCAGCCTCCAGCCAGGATGAAACCACATCCGAGACCTCCCAGGAAGCCCAAAAGCAAGACAAGCAATCCGCAGGCCCCCAGGAGTTGGCACCAGAAGAAAAGCAGATGGTGCAGGAGCTCAAACAACGGGATCAGGAGGTGAAAACTCACGAGATGGCACATCTCGCCGTCGCTGGTCAATATGCTGCGGGGGGTGCCTCCTATAGCTATCAGCAAGGGCCGGATGGTCGCCGTTATGCCATTGGCGGTGAGGTACCAATTGACGTGAGCGAGGAAAAGACGCCTGAAGAGACCCTTCAAAAGATGCAGACTATCAAGCGTGCCGCCATGGCTCCAGCCGAACCCTCCTCCGCCGATCGTGGCGTGGCCGCCAATGCCTCGGCCATGGAAAGCCGGGCTCGCCAAGAAATGCAGGTCGAAGCAAGTGATCAGGCCCAAAATCAATCGGCAACCGATGCAGAGGCGACCGATGAAAACGAAACACTCGCTACACCAACTCCCTCCGAAGAACAACAGGTCAATTCAACCATTGACGTGATCGCCTAGTCCTGTATTTTTCCCTCCTTACCGTTTTTTCCCCCTCAACCAGACTTTGAGCTATGATGGATCATACCGACTATCTCGAGAGCCTTTTTTCCTTTATTGATCAGTCTCCAACAGCCTTCCATGTGGTCGCCAATGCCGCCTCCATGCTGAAAGCCGCTGGTTTCACCCGCCTGCATGAGACCGACTCTTGGCAGGGACTCGGTCCGGGGCGCTACGTTGTTGTCCGTAACGATGCGGGGCTAATTGCCTTCACTTTGGAAGGAGATTTGAAAAAAAATTGCCCCTTGCGCATGGCCGGATCTCATACCGACAGCCCCAGCCTCCGGGTCAAACCGCAGCCGATGCAGTTGCATCAGGGCAGTCTTCAGCTCGGGGTGGAAGTGTACGGGGGGGCATTGCTCGCACCCTGGTTTGACCGCAACCTGTCGCTTGCGGGCCGGGTCGGCTGGTGTTCTGCAGAAGGGAAGTTGCATAGCTCATTGCTCGATTGCAAACGGCCGATTGCGACCATTCCCAGCTTGGCTATCCACTTTGATCGCGAAGCCAACACTCATCGCGATATCAACAAACAAACCGATCTGGTACCGCTTTTGGCCTTGTCCGTCGAAACCACTCCACCACCTTTTACCGACTGGCTTAAAGCGGAACTCAAAGCGCTCGATCCGGACCTGCCGGTGGAGATGGTCCTTGATTTTGATCTTTTTCTCTACGAAACACAAACGCTGACCCGAATTGGATTGAATGGGGAATTGGTTACCGGATCCCGGTTGGATAATCAATTGTCCTGCCATGCCCTGGTACAAGGGTTGATTGCGGCCGAGGCACCTGGGAATTCTATGATTGTGTTGAACGATCACGAAGAAGTGGGCAGTGTCTCTACAGCAGGTGCTCAGGGGCCTTTTCTTAAGGCAGTGCTTGAACGATTGTATCCGGATCCGGAATTGCGTCGGCAGGTGCTGGCCGGTTCCTTTTTCATCTCCGCTGATAACGCCCATGCGGTGCATCCCAATTTTTCCGCCAAGCACGAGCCCGATCACATGCCCCGACTCAATCAGGGGCCGGTGATTAAAACTAATGCCAATCAGCGCTACGCCACCAACGGGCTGACCGCATCGTTGTTTCGCCAGTTTTGCCGGAAGGCCGAAGTGCCCTGTCAGCAGTTCGTCATGCGTAACGATATGGCCTGCGGCTCCACCATCGGGCCTCTGACTGCCGCTGAGATCGGCGTGGCCACGGTTGATGTCGGTGTGCCGCAACTGGCCATGCATTCCATCCGAGAAACCGTTGGCGACCTTGATAGCTGGTATTTGATGCGGGTAATGAGCACCTTTTTTGCGGCAACGGATGTGGAGATTCGTTGCCCGGAAGTTGGCGCCTGAAAGCAAGGGGAATAGGGGAGAGGAAAGTAATCTTGATGGACTGATGCTCGAAGTCTTTTGGATGTCATCCCGAACGGATGTGAGGGATCTCGTTGTTGGTTGAGTTTTCCTGTCCACCGCGTACATTCCAATTCTTAAAACGATGGACTCGTAAAAAGTCCATCACTCTCTAAGAGATGGTTAGGTAAAAACATAGATATACAAGGAATAGTTTTTTTCCCGGCTCGAAGGCATACATCAGGTATGTCGAGCGTCGGGAAAAACGCTGCGACGCAGTAGATCGAAGTTTTGTAACCGATCACGGGGGAACCCCAAAGGCCCCGTTTATCAACGGACCTGTAAGCGATTGCAGGGTACCGGAGGTGCAAGGCATCGGCCTGTGCAGCGTACACCTGTACGTAAACAGGCCGATAACACCGCAGATTCGGTGCCCCGTGATCGCTTACGAAGTTTTTACGACGCCATCAAAACAGCCAAGGGGCTGTTTCCTTTCTTGTCGCCTCATAACTGCGGATCGCATCAGCATTGAGCAAGGTCAAGCCGATGTCATCCAGCCCTTCCAACAAGCGCTTGCGCCGATACTCCTCGATGGCAAAGCAAATTATTTCCCCACTTGGCGTGGTGATGGTTGCCTTTTCCAGATCAACCGTCAGCTTGTACCCGGGTGTTGCCTCAATCTCGTCAAACAAGCGATCAACAACCGCCGCATCCAAGGTGATAGCCAGTAGGCCGTTATTCAGGGTGTTGTTGTAGAAAATGTCGGCAAAACTTGGCGCGATCACCACCCGGATGCCAAAATCAACCATGGCCCAGACTGCATGCTCGCGCGAAGAACCACAGCCGTAGTTATCGCGGGAAATGAGAATGCTCGCTTCGTAAAAGGGTTGCTGATTAAGGATAAACTCCGGATTGATCCGCCGGGTGCTGTGATCCATGTAGGGCTCCCCTGGATCGAGGTATCGCCAGTCATCAAAAAGATTGGCTCCAAACCCGGTTTTGCCGATTGATTTGAGATACTGTTTGGGGATAATGGCATCGGTGTCCACATTGGACCGATCAATGGGGACGACGACCCCGTTTACGGTGGTAAATGGCTGCATTATAATTCTCCTCTTGATCGCGTATTTTCGAAAAGTGGAAAGGTTAGGAGATTTCTCCCGCTGGTCGAAATGACACCCGGGTGGTGCGTTCTTTGGGGCATGGTGCCATAACCCTGGATGTCATTTCGAACGAATGCGAGGAATCTCGTAGTTTCTTACCCGTCCTCTGTGCAGGACTAAACCAACCGCACATCCACAAAATGTCCGTTCACGGCCGCGGCTGCCGCCATTGCCGGGCTGACCAAATGGGTCCGCCCGCCCTGGCCCTGCCGCCCTTCAAAATTACGATTAGAAGTGGAGGCGCATCGCTCACCCGGTGACAGGCGATCGGCATTCATGGCCAGGCACATGGAACAGCCGGGTTGGCGCCATTCAAATCCAGCCTCGGTGAATACCTTATCCAGTCCTTCAAGCTCAGCCTGCTGTTTGACCAAGCCGGATCCCGGAACAACCAGGGCCAGCTTGACATTGCCCGCCACGTTCTTTCCTCGAACCACCGCGGCAGCCGCCCGCAGATCCTCAATGCGGCCATTGGTGCAGGAACCGATAAACACCTTGTCCACTGCTATTTCGCACATTGGTGTGCCTGGGCTCAAATCCATGTAGGCCAGAGCCTTGCGCATGCTCTCCGCCTTAACCGGATTGGACTCCTGTGCAGGATCCGGCACCACCGCACTCACCCCGACCACCATCTCCGGTGAGGTGCCCCAACTGACCTGGGGTTCAATGCTTGCCGCATCAATCCGCACCACCTGATCAAAGACTGCTCCGGGATCACTCTGTAACTCCCGCCAAGCCGCTTCGGCTTTCTCACGCAACTCGCCCTGGGGCGCAAAGGGGCGGCCCTTGACATAGTCAATAGTTGTTTGGTCCACGGCGATCATTCCGGCTCGGGCCCCGGCTTCAATGGCCATGTTGCACACGGTCATCCGTCCTTCCATGCTCAAGCTCGCAATCGCCTCACCGGCAAATTCAATCACACAACCGGTCCCGCCTGCAGTGCCGATCTGGCCGATGATATGGAGAATCATGTCCTTGGCCGTTACCTCTGCGGGTACTTTGCCCTCTACTGTAATCCGCATTGAGCGCGATTTTTTCAGTACCAGGCACTGGGTGGCCAGCACATGCTCGACCTCCGAGGTGCCGATACCAAAGGCCAGGGCGCCAAAGGCTCCGTGGGTAGCGGTGTGGGAATCGCCGCAGACCACGGTCATGCCTGGCAGGGTGGCACCTTGTTCCGGCCCGATCACATGCACAACCCCCTGGCGGATATCCTGGATTCCAAATTCGGTGATGCCAAACTCCGTACAGTTGGCATCCAACGTCTGGAGCTGCAACCGTGCCGCCGGATCGCTCGGCGGCTGACTGCGGTCGGTGGTCGGCACATTATGATCCGGCACCGCCAGCGCCGTTTCCCGCCGCCAGGGCTGTCTGCTGGCCAGGCGTAATCCTTCAAAAGCCTGGGGCGATGTCACCTCATGCACCAGATGGCGATCAATATAGATCAGGCTGGTGCCGTTCTCGTTTTCGCGCACCACATGTGCGTCCCATAATTTGTCGTACAGCGTTTTTTTCATGGCTAATCCTCCTTGATGAAAACAGAAGTAGTGCTTTTCTTTTGATAACTCAAATTCATTATTTTCATGAAATGGATTCCAGTTTAGAATGGCATATGGATACCAATACTTTGCAGGCTTTTTTGGCCGTGGCTGAAACCGGTTCTTTTTCCCTGGCAGCAGAGCGGCTCTATCTGACCCAACCGGCGGTGAGCAAGAGGATTGCCGCGCTGGAGGACGAACTGGCCACCAAACTGTTTGAACGGCTCAGCAAGCGGGTGCTTCTCACTGAAGCGGGGAGGGCGCTCTTGCCCAAGGCGCAGCACATTGCACGTGAGATGGTGGATTGCAGGCAGATGATGGCTGATCTCTCCGGGGAAATCAGCGGCGTATTGCAACTGGCCACCAGCCACCACATCGGACTGCACCGGCTGCCGCCTTACCTGCGCAGCTATAGCTTACGATATCCCCAGGTCGAGTTTGCGCTCAAATTTATGGACTCGGAGAGCGGCTGTGCGGCGGTGGCGGCGGGAACGCTGGAGATGGCGGTGGTCACGCTGCCGCAGATTTCGGCGGGCAGGTTGACCTTGCGTAAGGTATGGGATGATCCCCTGCAGGTGATGGTCTGCCGCAGTCATCCTTTGGCTGGGTGTGGGAAAATAAGTGAGTTGATGCGCTATCCGGCAATTGTTCCGGAAAAAGGGAGCGAAACCCGTCGGTTGATCGAATCAGCATTGCAGGCAGCTGGCATATCGTTGCGGACCAGTATCGAAACCAACTATCTGGAAACCATCCGCATGCTGGTGACCTCCGGCCTGGGCTGGAGCGTGCTGCCCTTGATTATGCGCAACGATGACCTGGTCTGCGTGCCCACACCAGGAATCATTTTTCATCGGGAGCTGGGTATTATTACTCGGAAGGAGGCCATGCTTTCCCGCGCAGCCCAGGCTTTTTGTGAGTTGCTTGCTTGATTGAAACACTCGATTGATCGGGGGGGGGGGTAGGGCTAGCATCGACAAAGTATCGCACGCTCCCTGTCATTTCGAACGCAGAGAGAAATCTCTAAATCCCCCAGCCCAATCTCAATCAAGCAAAATCACAGCAAAACAATTAAAAAACACCCAAACCAAAACACCTTCCTCGCACGCCAGGTTCTGGCCATTTCCCGCAGAAATCAAGGCGCAGATCTCGCTGTCATCGTCCAGGCGAACCACATACTCGGAAATAAGTTTTCCCCGGCGTATCCGCATCACCGTGCCTAAAAAACGGTTTTCAGCACTGTTGGTGATCGTCGAGTCTCCCGGTTGCACCATCACCCACGGTGCCTTGATCTCCGCCATTACTAGCCGTCCTTCCTGAAGTGCCAACCGATCCAAACTCTCCAAAGTGATCAAGGTAGTGATTTTGTGCCCGGTCGGTGTAACCAGCGTAACCAGTGCTTGAATATCTCCCCGCTTGATCGCACAAATTTTGCCGTAAAAGATATTGCGGGCACTGGAAGACCGGCTGGATTCCCGTTCAAGAAACAGCTGGGTCACCCGTTGCAACTCTTCCGCCGAGTAGGTGACATGGGCGGTGGTCAGGTTCGGTGATGCATGGCCCAAAAGTTTCTGCACCGCAGGCAGGGGCATGTTGCTCTGCATTAGCTCCACTGCCCGAGCCCGGCGGATCATCTCCGGCCCGGCGAGTCGTTTATCAAAACCACAATCCTCGGCTCGCTCATAAAATTTTTTGCGGACAAAGGCTGGGTCAATGGCAAACAGGTTAGACAGCGTATTGCGGAAATCAACATTCGCCAGGGCCTGCTCGATCTCCTGGGCGATTGGATCGGGCAGGGTGATGCTGCGGGCACAGTTGCCATCTTCAGTGGACCGGTGACCAATGCAGACCTGCTGGCCACTGATGTCGCTAAACGGATCAAGCTCAAGGATCTCGTTCAGTTTGGCGCCGGTATAGCGAATCAGGAGAAAAATCAGGAGAACACGAAGCCGGGAGAACTGTACATCACGGCGCTTGGAGGCCTCTGTCCATTGACGGAATGATTGTTCCAGCGTGTGCAACTGGCCGGAATCCAAGCATGCCCCTTCATTGACCGTAGGGATGATGCCACCAGCATTGAGCCCTGATATCTGGTTGGATGGAGATTGTTGCTGAGGGATAGCGACCATATTTTTCTAAACTCTGAATAAAAACCTGAATGATGAATGTGCAACCAACCTCCCGGTCAACCTTACCCCGGGTGAGAACCAACCCCACCACCCATGCGTAGTGTAGTGTGAAGCCTTATACGTATAGGCATGCAGTCTTCCAGAAACAACGAGATTCCTCACATCCGTTCGGGATGACGATGAGGAGGCCACTTACAACTGGTTCCCATGCTCCGCGTGGGAACCTTCCGTGGACGCTCCAGCGTCCTTTCCCCTCTCGAAGTTCTACCCCAAACGAGGAATCCTCTCTACAGTCTTTTTCACCAACAGGAGAAACTCCAACATAAGCAAAGAGCCCACCCATACGTTCTGGATGACTCGGCGAGGAGCAAGTTGAACAGGTTCACCCATTTGAAAATCTTTTAAAAACATGACAAGGCAACCAACCCGTTGAAATAAGGTTTCAATGATTCGTTTCATGAAGGGGTGGGCGTATCATTTTTTGCGGCAAAAGAGTGGCTGGAGGTCGTGGGTAAAGGATTCCGTTTTTTGGGGCACCATTGCTTTTACCCACCCGTTTTGGAAAAGAGCCTTATTTTTCGTGTGGAGGGTTGGCGGGAAATACATTTGTTTGCCGCCTGCTATTTATTGGGACGCAGGAGCGTCCTGGTGCTGTTTCCACGCAGGAGCGTAGGAACCAGCGTGAAGCAGCGTCCCCTCTGCCCACAAAACGCCCCCAAAATTCTCTGCTCAAATCTTAATCCTCCACTTCCGTATAGCCATATCCACCACAATCCCAACCGCAAACGCCCAAGCCATATTCGGCACCACCAGGGCAATTCCGGCGATCAGCAAGGCCACAAAATACTCTTCATTGCTTTCCAGGCTCCGGATTAACGGGCACAGCTCCAATCCTGCAAACACCAGTAACACCCCAAGTACCGCTTGCGGTATCGCCGCCAAAAGGGCAAAGCCATACTCCCCCAACACTAGAGCAATCACAATAAAAAACACACCAATCATTACCGGCGCACCACCGGTTCGCGCACCAAACCGATAATGGGCGGCCAGCCCACCTGTGCCGTGGCACATGGGAATGGCGCCAAAAAATCCAGCGGGAAAATTAATAATCCCCATGGAAAATGCAAATTTTCCCGCCTTGGTTTTGATCAACATCGGATTTCCGGAAAAAAGGGTGGTGCAGGTATGAGCCGTACCGACGCAAGCATTGCCGATCGTCAGCGGTATTTGCGGCAAAACCAGCATGATCAATGCGGTCCAAAAATCAGCTAGAGACGGTTTGATCAAATGAACCGGTGTTGGCCCAAAAGATAAATCCTGTCCGGAAAAACCCCCAAGGAGCAACCCCAGCCCAATGCCAATCCCTAAAGCCGCAAGAGCAGCCGGGTAGCGCTTATTGTTCAACAGCCATAACACCAAGCTAAAAGTAATAACCCCAATAAGCAGGTTGCCGACTTGCCCGGTAAAAAAGCCTGGAACTCCCGACGCAAAAACATTGCTGTGAACAATGAGCTCAAACCCTTTGCGAAGAAAAATTAACCCTAAGGTGAGTTGGATGCCCCGCACCACTGCCTGGGAAAAAAACTGCGCCACCCGGTCGACCATGCCGGTAAGCGACAACGCCAACAGCATCGCCCCAAAAAGAATGCCCGCCGCGCCAATCACCGATTCTGTCACTATTTCGGGGTAGGCAATAGCAATCGCCCCCACGGCCTTCAGCGGCTGCACCGGGATAGGCA
>JAQUEZ010000007.1 GCA_028684915.1 Desulfobulbus sp. | reverse complement strand
TGCAATTTGGATTTGAGCATCGCTCTGACGAAGATTCTTGCGTAGTTTTTCCAGTTCCGTTACTTTAAGTCCGCGGTAATCAGCGACAACGGCGAACTTTGCTTTGGAAAAGGTCTCGTTGAGTCCACTGATGACATCGGTCTTTTGATCGCGATTCAACGTTAGTACCTCCTTGAGTTGTAAACGGGAACTGTCAAAAAGAGCAGAAAGAGGAATGAAGACTATAACCCGGCATTAAATATAATGTGCCGGCATGGCCTCGGCAGGTAGCTTTCATCGTTGATTCAAGCTATTAAACTTCCGTACCTGCTGTCTTTGACCTTCCCTAAGGTTAATCTTAAAATAGGTTGCACTCAGATACAACAGCCAGCAACAAAATTGCTGACCATTGTATTACGCTGTTTTGATGAGCGAGCGAACTTGCAATGGGTCGACTTTGAACCCAGGCCCCATGGTGCACGACAATGAAACAGCTCGCAAGTAGACGCCCTTACTGGTGGCGGGCTTCAGTTGAATCAATTTATCAATGAAGGCCAACACATTCTCAGTCAACTTCTCCACGCCAAACGAGCTTTTGCCCATGACTGCGTGAACAACGCCGGCCTTGTCGACGCGAAAGTCGACCTTGCCTTTCTTGATTTCATTAACGACACGATCAACATCAAAAGTAACGGTACCCAGTTTGGCGTTGGGCATTAAATTACGCGGCCCGAGAATACGTCCAATCTTACCGACCTCGCCCATCATATCCGGGGTCGCAATGGTTTTGTCAAAATCAAGCCAACCATCTTTAATTTTTGCGATCAGTTCATCGGATCCGGCGTAATCGGCTCCGGCGGCCAACGCCTCTTTTTCCTTTTCACCTTTGGCGAAAACAAGCACTCGTGCAGTTTTGCCTGTGCCGTTAGGCAAAATAACGCTGGAACGCACCATCTGGTCAGCATGACGAGGATCAACGCCTAAACGAACAGCCACATCGACAGATTCGTCGAACTTGGCAAATTTCGCTTTAAGAAGGTTTTCAAGAGCGTCAGAGAGATCGTGCATCGCACGACGATCCAAGCCTGCGACAGCGTTCTTGTAATTTTTTCCACGAATGGGCATGATAGCCTCCCTATTCTCCCTGATGCGCCTTGTGGATACGCATAGGTTAGCGAATATCTAAAAATTATTTAATGACAGTGATGCCGCAACTTCTAGCCGTGCCCTCAATGATCCGCACCGCATGCTCAATGTCGTAGGCATTGAGATCAGGCATTTTAGTTTCTGCTATTTCTCGAATTTTTGCCTGGTCAAGCTCAGCAACACGATCCTTTTTGGGATTGCTTGAGCCACTTTTCAATCCAGCGGCTTTTTTCAGCAACACAGAAGCAGGCGGCGTTTTAGTAATAAAACTATAGGACCGATCCGAGTAGACCGTAATGACGACCGGGATGATCGTGTCGCCGACTGATTGAGTTTGAGCGTTAAACGCTTTACAGAAATCCATGATGTTAACGCCGTGCTGGCCAAGCGCTGGCCCGACAGGCGGGGATGGATTAGCCTTGCCGGCAGGAATCTGTAATTTAATAAATGCTTGTATTTTTTTTGCCATGGTTCAAACCTCCCCGAGAAACCGGGAGCTCAATTTTTACTCACCTGGATATATTCTAGTTCAACCGGCGTGGAACGTCCGAATATCGACACCATAACCTTCACTCGCCCTTTGTCCGGAAAAACCTCTTCGATAACGCCTTGGAAATTGGCAAACGGACCATCGACGACACGAACCGCGTCACCCTCGACAAAAACAACCTTGGGTTTCGGCTTATTAGCTCCGTCAGCTATTCGGCCTAAAATTTTATGCGCCTCTTTTTCGGTCAACGATGGAATTTTTTTATAAATATCTCGATCAGTTCCCGCTTGGCTCATATTGATTCCGACAAAACCTGTAACCCGGGGCGTTTCTTGAACCGTGTGCCAGGAATGTTCGTTCATCTCCATGTTGACGAGAATGTACCCAGGGAAAAATTTTCGTTCAGAAGTTTTCCTTGCTCCCTTCACCATTTCAACAACCTGTTCGGTGGGCACAAGGATATCTCCGAACATCTCATCCTGTCCGGCTAATTTTATGCGCTCCTCAAGAGTCGCTTTAACCTTATTCTCAAAACCAGTGTGCGTATGGACAATATACCAACATTTAGCCATGAACTTTTCCCAGCGTGCCAATCATTTAAGGACAGTCGACACCAGTTTTCCTAAAAGAAGATCGACAGAACCCAGGTAAAGAGAAATTACAACCACCAGCAAAATGACAAAACCCGTCAAACCGGCGGTAGGTTTCTTTCCAGGCCAAACGATTTTGCGAAACTCGGATTGCACTTCCAGAAAAAACTGGCGGACACCAGAAGGGGAAAAAGAAGATTTACCCCCCTGTTCACCCGTCGATTTATTCTCTTCCATGCCAATTTTGCTGACGCGAGTTGCTTTTTTTGTCGACATTATAATGCTGAGAAAATTTTGATCCACATCGCTGTGAAGTCTCAGTGGCAGGCCAGGAGGGACTCGAACCCCCAACCCCCGGATTTGGAGTCCGGTGCTCTACCATTCGAGCTACTGGCCTGTTTATTTGGTTTCTTTGTGCGGTGTATGTGTTTTACAAAAAGGGCAATATTTCTTCAGCTCCAATTTGTGAGGCACGGTTTTTTTATTCTTCGTAGTGGTATAATTGCGCTGCTTACAATCTTGGCAAGCCAACGTTATGTTATCTCTCATATTTAGCCCTACAGAGTGACAGCAGCCGGGACATGCCCGGCTGCTTTTTTCACTTCAATATTGCCCTCGCGAGGAGAGGACAATCATTATTCGATTATTTCACTAACGACGCCGGCACCAACAGTGCGCCCACCCTCACGGATAGCGAAGCGAAGCCCAGCTTCCATCGCAATTGGCGTGATCAATTCACCCGTGATATGAATATTGTCGCCGGGCATGACCATCTCAACTCCCTCTTCGAGGGTGCAGACACCGGTAACATCAGTGGTTCGAAAGTAAAACTGCGGACGATAGCCGTTAAAGAATGGAGTATGCCGGCCACCCTCTTCCTTGTTCAGAATATAGGCTTCAGCCTTGAATTTTTTGTGCGGCTTAATTGATCCGGGCTTAGCAAGAACCTGCCCGCGAACAATCTCCTCACGCTTGACGCCGCGCAGCAAGGCACCAATATTGTCGCCAGCCTGCCCTTCATCAAGCAGTTTGCGAAACATTTCGACGCCAGTGCAGGTAGTTTTTGCAGTCGGCCGAATACCAACTATCTCGACCTCGTCGCCAACATGAACCACACCGCGTTCAATACGCCCGGTAGCCACGGTGCCACGCCCAGAAATTGAGAAAACATCCTCGACCGGCATCAAAAACGGCTTGTCGATAGCGCGCTCAGGCTGCGGAATATAGCTGTCAACCGCCGCCATCAGGTCCCAGATGCACTTGGATTTGTCCGCATCCTCCGGGAACTCGAGAGCGTTGAGCGCCGACCCCTGGATAATTGGAATATCGTCGCCAGGGAAATCATACTTGTCGAGCAACTCCCGCAGCTCCATCTCCACCAGCTCTATAAGCTCAGGGTCATCGACCATGTCGCATTTGTTCAGAAAGACAACCATCGCCGGGACACCAACCTGACGGGCCAGCAAAATATGCTCGCGCGTTTGCGGCATAGGACCATCAGTTGCAGCCACAACCAAAATTGCGCCGTCCATCTGAGCGGCGCCAGTAATCATGTTCTTGATATAGTCAGCATGACCTGGGCAATCCACATGGGCGTAGTGACGAGAAGCCGTTTCATACTCAACGTGAGCAGTCGCAATGGTGATGCCACGCTCTTTCTCTTCAGGCGCCTTGTCAATTTCACTGAAATCAGTGAACTTGGCCATACCCTTAGTTGACAGCACCCGAGTAATAGCGGCTGTCAGAGTTGTTTTGCCATGGTCAATATGACCGATTGTTCCTACATTGACATGCGGCTTTGTCCGCTCAAATTTTTCCTTCGCCATCTCATGTCTCCTTGGGCAGAAGTTCAATCAGACTCAATCGACCCCTTTTACCAATCGACTGACACTTTGGAGCCCGCGATCGGACTTGAACCGATGGCTTCCTCCTTACCAAGGAGGTACTCTACCACTGAGTTACGCGGGCAATGAACATACAGAATGCGGTGCGGCCACCAACAAATAAAACTGGAGCGGGAAACGAGACTCGAACCCGCAACCCTCAGCTTGGAAGGCTGATGCTCTACCATTGAGCTATTCCCGCTTGCCAATTGCACCAAAGCAGCAAACGCACTCGCCATGTGGTGGTGGAGGGGGGAGGATTCGAACCTCCGAAGGCTCCGCCGACAGATTTACAGTCTGTTCCCTTTGGCCACTCGGGAACCCCTCCACATATAACCAGAAAACAAAAGACAGAAAGCAGACAACACACCCTTGCCAGCTGCTTTCTGGCTTTTGTTTTCCAACCCAACCTGGAGCTGGCGATGGGACTTGAACCCGCAACCCCCTGATTACAAATCAGGTGCTCTGCCAATTGAGCTACGCCAGCACGAACCCAAGAATTATACCCCATTTTTTAGAAAAATCAATGTTTTTTTTGTTTAATAAACGCTTCAAAAAAAAGACCGAAGGCCAAGGCCTTCGGTCTGCACGCGGCAACCGATAAAAAAGCGGTTTCTACTGATTCAAGGGATTTTTGATGTACGACGATTCCCGATAACGCTCAAACGCCATGGCAAAGGTCCGGTACACAATATGAGCAAATTTGGTGTACGGCATGTACAAAAAGAGCATAACAACAGAAATCAGGTGCAGGTAGTACACAACGTAGCCCAGAGAAGGGATGCCAACCAGTCGCAACAACTCGGCAGAAAGGCCAGTCACGCCAACTCCCATGATAATCCAGATAAGGAACCAATCATAAAAGGTGTTGGACGCTTTTCCAGCGGTTTCCATTTTCGTCCTGTTCATCCACAAAATGCCGATGCCGGCAATCATCGCCACGGCAGAGACGTTCGCCAGCAATTTAACCGGATTCCACATCGAAATGGGACCATGCATCGACGGAATAAAAATGCCAATGACATCCTGGGTAAACAGGGAATAACAGGTGACGATAAAAAGGCCGATAAAGCCAAACATTAAGGGTTGATGTCCTTTGACCCGATCCGCGTTCACGGTGCATTCTTTAAAACGGACGTGCTGCAGGATCTCAATAACGGACGGCCACAAAAACAATTTGACGAATTGAGTCACGGAAGGGCGATAGGGCACATCTTTCAAGCCAATGGAAGACTCCATGCCTTTCCACAGCGTTGAAACGCCTTTGTACACCGAGGTTACGGCAATGCCGGCGGCAGTCAGCATAATGATGTCAATAAACAGAACATTCTTTGCAAGCAGACGGAAATCCCAATGCCCAAAGAACTGGGTGTAACCGGCTTTGGCGAAATGCTCGCCTGTCGGAATGTGCATGCCGCCAGAAATTAACCATAAAATAAAAATGGCGACAGCCGGAATGCCAATCAGCATGGGCAGGTTTTTGGCGGATGCGCACAGTGACGCCAATGCGGTGGGCCACCCCAAAGAGCGGTAAGCGTAGGAGCGAATAGCGCCGAGCACATCGCCGGGGCGCGCTCCGCGGGGGCACATCTCTGTGCAGTCGCCGCATTGGTGACAAAGGAAAATGTTTGCATCGCTGACAAGTTTGTCCTTTAACCCCCACTGAGCAAGAATCATCTGCTTTCTGGGAAAAGGATTGGCGTCAGAGGAAAGCGGGCAGGCGACCGAACAGGTCGCACACTGATAACACTTTTTCAAAGTGTCGCCACCCGCCTCCTTCATGGCTTTGATAAAATCAAGATCGGGTTGCACGTTCATAGACATTATTTCCTCCTGTCATGAAAGGTGATGATCTGCGCGTCAGTAGGCTTGGGTCACAGACTAATAGAGTTGCCGCCACCTTCAACTGAAGGCGGCGGCAGAAAAAAGGCTCGTATAAATTAGAAGCCCTTGAACGGATTGGGTCCCATTGCCACGATTTCCTCGACAAATTCATCGATGATGGCAGGAATTTTATCGTAGTCGGAGATGGCGATTTCCCGCACGCCGCAGCGTTCAGGCTCAAGGCCGAGCGAACCTAAGGTTTCGCCGATGTTCTCCATACGCCTGGTGGCGATCTCGGATCCCTTGACAAAGTGGCATTGATAATCGTCGCCGTACTTGCAGCCAAGCAACAAAGCGCCGTCCATGCCTGAAGACATGGCGTCCTTAATCCACACCATGTTCACCGATCCCAAACAACGAACCGGAATGAAGCGAACAAGGCGGTTGATTTTGTTCCGGTGCATACCTGACATATCGATCGCGGGATAGGCGTCGTTTTCGCATACAAACACTGCAATGCGCAATTTTTCCTCATCGTCGTCGGGAACTTCAATGGATTTGACCATTGATCCGATCATGTCGATGCTGTAGTCGGCAAAATTAATGATACGCTCAGGGCAAGCGCCCATGCAGGTGCCGCAGCGGCGACAGCGGGTCGGATTAGGCAACGGCGTTCCCTTCTCATCGTCATCCAGCGCGCCAAACGGACATTCCTCTGTACAGCGTTTGCACTGGGTGCAACGCGAGAAGAAAAAGTCAGGATAGGTTTGATCGCCGGACCTGGGATGCACGGCAACGCCACGATTGGCTGACTCAATGCATTGAATGGCTTTCAATGCCGCGCCGGTGGCGTCGTCAATGGTTTCCTCCATGGTCTCGGCTTTGCGCACACCGCCACATGTATAAATGCCGGTTCTTCTGGTCTCGTACGGAAAGCAGATGAAATGCGAATCAGCATAGCCGTCGAAGAGATCAAGATCCAAGAAGGCAGGCCCCTGACGGTACGCCAAATTAATTACATTCTCTGCGGCTGTGGTCGGAATCATGCCGGCGGCAAGGACCACCATGTCAACTTCCAGTTGCAGATTCTCACCCAGCAGGTTGTCTTCAACATCGACGGTCAAACCGTTGCCGGCGGCAGCGACCTTGGTGACTGCAGCCTTGGTCATAAACACGCCGTCCTGCGCCTGCATTCCCTTGTAAAACAACTCAGTGTTGCCGGGGGTGCGCATATGCTGATAGAGAATATAGGCCTTGCCGTCCACCGGGTTGTCTTCGACAACATAGTTGGCTTGCTTTAAAGCCACCATGGAGGTGACCGAGTTGCAGTACGGGAAGTCTTTGTCGTTCTCTTTGCCACCAGGGCTCTGCACAAAAGCGACGCGGGCCGGAACCTTGCCGTTTTTAGCCAATTTTTCAAACTCAGCGTTGGTGACTACATTGGTCAGCTTGCCATAGCCCAGATGTTCGTATTGGGAAACATCGGCAGGTTTCCAGCCGGTGGCCAAGACAACGGCGCCGAAGATCTCGCCGTCTGGATTCAACAGCGTGTACTTCTGCAGTCCCTTGTTGGGATCGTCCATCTCACCCTTGTTGATGAGATCCTGCTGATCAGCGGTAACCTTGGCGGGAGCGTCCCACTCGGTAACGGCCCCGGCAGCCTTGAGGGTCACGTTGAACTGGCCGGGAGCGCCGCCGATCCGCGCAACTTCACAGGCCGTCTTTACAGTGATTTTGCTGTCGCCCTGAACTTCGGCAATCAACTGCTGAATATTGGGATTTTCCAGCTCGGAATACGGGTACGCCGTCGGAAACATCTTCCGCCAGCCAAGCGCTTTGCCGCCCAACTGCGCGTCTTTTTCCACCAGGGTCACTGCATAACCGGCCTTCGCAGCCTCTTTCGCCGCAGTTAAACCAGCAATGCCGCCGCCCATGACCAGAATTTTTTTACTGATGCTCTCCATGGTGTAGGGAACCGGCAACTCGGTTTTCTGAGCTCTGGTCACAGCCATGCGCACATAGTCTGTGCCCATTTCCTGGAGAAAATCATCGACGCTGCCGTCTTCCTTCGGTTCGCCCGCAGTCCACGCCACATGCTCACGCAGGTTGCCGCGCACGGTGATGGTCTGCTCGCCGAAATTAAATTCCTGCTGCATGACGCGTGGAGAACAAGCGCACACGACAATGGTGTTCACGCCCTTCTCGGCAATGTCTTTCTCAATAAACGCGCGACCATCGGCCCCGCACAGGCAACCGTGGTCCTGCATGGCGATGCCGGCGTCGGCAGCCGCGTCTTTTAATCCGTCTACATCGAGGACATTGCCAATGCCACAACCAGTACAGAGATATGCACCATATACTTTTTTCATTGACTCTCCTCCTACCGTCCGATCTGAATAGCTTTGAGAGCAGCTGCAGTGGAGGATTGCCCACTGGAGTAAACATCAACGGCCGATTTAGCGCAGCCAGCTGACATCATGCCCTTTTCCGGACTGGAAACGACAAATCCGTTGCCGTCCATAGTTACGCCCAAAGCCTTGCCCTGCTCGCCGAGAGCCGGTTCCATGCCAGTCGCCAGGACACAGAGGTCGACCTTTTGATGCACTTTCGCACCGGTGATCGCGTTCTCCGCAACCACGGTGACGCCGCCGTCGCGTTCGGCAACAATGTCGGCCACCTTGCCTTTGATAAAGGTGGTGTTTGCATCGGCCATGAACTTCTCACGGAAATGCTCGTATTTCCCAGGGGTGCGCAGATCGATGTAAAACACATAGATTTTGGCGTCCGGATACTGGCTCCGGATATAGGAAATATGCTTGAAGGTGGCCATGCAGCAGATATAGGAACAGTGCTGCAGATGGTTCTCATCGCGAGATCCGGCGCATTGCACAAAGGCAAAGGAAGCGGGTTCCTTGTTGTCGCCGGGGCGGACGATTTTGCCTTTGGTCGGACCGTTGTCGGCAGCCAAACGCTCCATCATCATATTGGTGATGATCGCCTGAGAGGAATTGTAATTCAAGTTGGTGATCTTGTTGGCGTCGTAAGGATTCCAACCGGTCGACCAGATAATGGAGCTGACCTTCAGCGTAAAGGTTTTGGGCTGCATGTCCAACTCAACGGCGTTGTACTTGCAGGCGGCCTTGACGGCGTCCAGACAGGCGGCGGAACACGCTTCTTTGGCCAGCACATAACGGCGAGGAAACGCCATCTCGTGGGGCAGATAAGCGGCCTTGGTCTTGCCCATGCCAAAGTTGAAGGCGTCTTCAATCTCGTCGGTGCAGACCTGGGCGCAATCGCCGCAAGCGGTGCAGTTGGAGTTGATGTAGCGGGGCGCTGTTTCCAGCTGAACCTCAAAGTTGCCAGGCCCGCCGGAGATCGACTTCACGGTGGTCAGGGTGTAGGTTCTAATTTTACGGTTGTCCTTGATGCGTTTGAAATTGATCTCAAGTCCACATGTTGGGGGACAAAGTTTGGGGAAATACTGATTGAGCTGGGCTACGCGGCCACCAAAATAAGAGTTTTTCTCGATCAGAAAAACGTCGTTGCCGACTTCAGCAGCTTCAAGCGCGGCGGTCAAACCACTTATACCGCCACCCACAACCAGTACCGCACCATTGCCTGCAGTGTCACTCATGCCAAACCTCCATAACTGCTGGTATTGATGAAAGGTGATTTCTGGTTCAATTGATCCGAAATGTGAAAAATTACTTCATCTTTCGCATCAACTCAAACAAAATCAGAGCCGTATACAAAAAATCTCCAGACCCCACAAGGGAGTCTGGAGATTTTATTGGAGACAATTAGTGTCGTCTCGAGATCAGATCCAAGGAGTGGTCTCGATGATGTTCACGCAATTGACCTTCTCGCACTTCCACTCATTGGTCTTAGGATCAAAGGTGGAGTTAACGAATACCTTCCAGTTCTCATCATCACAGGTCGGATAATCGGAGCGATAGTAGAATCCGGGGTAACGGGACTCTTTACGGAACTCGATGTGACGGATGTGGGTCTCTACACACCAGATGCGGTGATAGTTCTCCCAAGCGCGCATCAACTCGTGCAGGTCGCCGGCTGCCATCTTCGCTGCATCTTCACGCATCAAGCGGAGCAGATCCAGACAGATGTTCAGCAGCTTGCCGGAGGTCATGTAGTAGGTTGCAACACCACCGCCGTACTCGTCGGTGGCTTTCATCAGACGCATCATCATTCCGGACGGTTTTACATAGTTCGGATTGACGTCGGCTGCGGTGGATGCATCCTTGAACTGGTTGTACAGCTTGACCGGTGCGTAGATCTCGTCAGCCAGTTCTTTGGGGGTCTGAGCCAATTCAGGGGCGAATGCTGCGTTGTCGCGGCAATATTTCACCATCTGTTTTGCACAGATACGACCCTCGGCATGAGAGCCGGAGGAGAACTTGTGACCGGATGCGCCAACGCCGTCACCTGCGGTGAACAGACCGTTAACGGTGGTCATACGGTTGTAGCCCCACTTGTACTGATGCGAACGAGGTCCGTCGATTGCCGGTACCCAGCTCTCTTCCGGACCAGAGGTCCAGATGCCGCAACAACCGGAGTGAGAACCCAGCATGTAAGGTTCGGTCGGCATGATCTCGGAACCAACTTTCTCCGGTTCGATGTCGGCGCCGGCCCACAGACCAGCCTGACCAACGGACATATCCAGGAAATCCTCCCAAGCCTCAGACTCAAGATGCTTCCAGAACTTCTTCACTTCTTTCTCGTCTTTGCCGGCTGCACGCTGTGCATCCAGGAAGGCGTTCAGAGCAACGTCGGTAGCCATGTAGATCGGACCGCGGCCAGCCTTCAGCTCGTTGAGCATCAGGTGGTTGCGCAGACAGGTCGGGGTAACCGCAGAAGCGCCGTACGGCATGAACTGGGCCAACTCTTCCTTAACTGCAGGGCTGTTGGCGTAGAACTCGCCAAGACCGTTCTGCACTTTGGCCTTGAACAGCAGGAACCATGCGCCAACCGGGCCGTAACCGTCTTTGAAGCGCGCCGGTGTGAAGCGGTTTTCCATCATGGTCAGGGTTGCGCCAACCTGTGCACACATGGTGTAGGTGGAACCAGCGTTCCATACCGGGTACCATGCACGGCCTTTACCTTCACCGGTGGACCGGGGACGGAAGATGTTAACAGCGCCGCCGCAGGCTACGAGAGCTGCTTTGCATTTGTAAACATGAACTTTGTTCTCACGGGTGGAGAAACCAACAGCACCGGCGATGGTGTTGTCTTTGTTTTTGTCAAGCAGCATCTTAACGATGAAAACACGCTCATGAATGTTCTCTTCGCCCAACGCCTTCTTGGCCGGCTCAGCTACGATGCATTTGTAGGATTCGCCGTTGATCATGATCTGCCACTTGCCGGTACGTACCGGAGCGCCGCCCTCACGGAGGGTTTTTGCAGGCTTGGAACCGTCAAGGTTGGATCCGTCTTCGGCTCTCTTCCAAACGGGCAGACCCCACTCCTCAAACAGCTTTACGGACTCGTCAACGTGACGACCAAGGTCGTAGATCAGGTCTTCGCGGACAACGCCCATCAGGTCGTTGCGAACCATCTTGACATAGTCTTCGATGGCGTTCTCGCCGATGTAGGTGTTAATGGCGGAAAGGCCCTGGGCAACAGCGCCGGAGCGCTCCATGGACGCCTTGTCCACCAGGATGATTTTCATGCCTTCCGGAGCCCATTTCTTGATCTCAAAAGCGGCGCCGCAAGCAGCCATACCACCGCCGACGATCAGCACGTCACAGCTATGCTCAACGATTTCCGGATCGACAACGGCGGCAAGCTCGCCTTTCGGCTTATTTGGTAATGCCATATTTCTATCTCCTCAGTAGTATTTTCAGAATAGAATTTTGAGTGAACCCTTGTTTCCCGTTGACGCTTAGGCCAGCTTAGTGGGGGTCGGCAGATTGCCCTCAAGCAACAAACACTCGTCATCAAGGTTTGCACCCTTCTGACCGGCGTACTCGTTGGCAGCGCCTTCAGCGGTGGTCCGAATCGGGAATTTGAAACGTTTTACGTTGCCGTTGCGGAACTTAACGGTCCACATGATGGAATCGGAAGAACGCATCGGGTGAACCTGACCGCCCATGGGTACGAAGTCGTCATAGCCACGAACAAAGATTGCGCCCTGAGGGCAGATCTTAACACAGGAATAGCACTCCCAGCATGCATCCGGCTCCTGATTGTACGCTCTCATGGCCTCAACATTGAGAACCATCAGATCGTTGGGGCAGATGTACATGCAAGCGGTTTTATCGCCACCCTTGCAAC
The DNA here is from genome assembly GCA_028684915.1 of Desulfobulbus sp. The sequence continues at coordinate 69,139 of JAQUEZ010000007.1, read as the reverse complement.
CATCACATTTTGAAGGATCTACGTAACTTGGCATTAAACTACCTCCTCACTTGGATTTTCCTTTATGGCGCCCGAACTGGACAGCCAATAACCTCTAGCTTCTTGCTTCAAGAAAAACAAATACTCACGTCATGCAGCCATCCGTTTTCCACCGCAACCATTTTTCAGAACTTGCTCATTTAACACGTCTTTTCAGACATTTTATTATTTTTCAAAAAATGAACAGCCACTCATTCTGGTTGTGTGAGTCTTTTAATTTGTTGCCCCACCTATGTCAAGAAAAATCGTCAAAACAAGGCTGAACAGCAAAATTTAACCAAAGCATCAGAATTATGGATACATACTGATAAACACGCCGTCTGGCATCTCTTTCCCGCACGCTGAACTCGGCGCCAGCGCACCAAACAGCGCCTTGCCCGCCTCCCATCGCACGCCGTTCAATCATCCTCGCTATAGCTTGACCGGGCAAAAACCTCACGCGGCCGCGAGCCGTCAGCGGGACCGACGATGCCTTCCTTCTCCATGATTTCGATCATTCTCGCGGCGCGATTGTAGCCGACGCGCAGCCGACGCTGCACCATGGAGATCGAGGCCTGCCCTGTTTCCGTCACCACGGCGACGGCTTCGTCATACTTCTCATCATATTCCTCATCACTGGCAGCCCCGCCGTCCGCCTCTTCTTCAACCACCTGCAGCACCGATTCGTCGTATTCGGCGCTCCCCTGCAGCTTCAGACACTCGACAAGTCGCTCGGTTTCGTGCTCGGAAATAAAGGCGCCGTGGATGCGCTGCAATTTAGCGGCGCCGGGCGGCAGAAAAAGCATGTCGCCCATGCCCAGGAGGTGCTCGGCGCCGGAACCGTCAAGGATGGTGCGCGAATCGACCTTGGACGAAACCTTAAACGATATTCGCGTGGGAAAATTGGCCTTGATCAACCCGGTGAGCACATCCACTGAAGGGCGCTGCGTCGCCAGAATAATGTGCATCCCGGCGGCGCGCGCCATCTGCGCCAAGCGAGCGATGGACGTTTCCACATCTTTTGAGGCGACCATCATCAAATCGGCGAGTTCATCGACAATAATAACAATATAGGGCAGCTTTTCCTCAGCAACGTTGTTGTAGGAGGCAAAAGATTTCACCCGTCGCTCTTCAAGCAGACGATAGCGGCGTTCCATTTCGCGCACGGCCCACAACAGCGCCCGCGACGCCATTTTCGCCTCGACCACCACCGGGTGGAGCAGATGAGGTATGTCGTCGTACATCGACAATTCGATCCGCTTGGGATCGATCATCAGCAAGCGCACGTCATCAGGCGTGGCCTTGAACAGGATGGAGGCGATAAAGGCGTTGATCGCCACCGATTTGCCCGCCCCGGTCGCGCCGGCGATCAGCAGGTGGGGCATTCGCGCCAGATTGGCCACCACCGGCCGGCCGATGACGTCAAAGCCAAGCGCCAAGGTGAGCATGGAAGCGGCGTCCTGGTACTCGTCGGTCAAAAGGATATCGCGCAAGAATACGGTCTTACGGATCGGATTGGGAATCTCAATGCCGATGGCCGCCTTGCCGGGAATGGAGCCGACAATCCGCACCCGATCCACCTTGAGCACCATCGCCAAGTCGTCCGCCAAGGTGACGATCTTGTTGATCTTGACCCCCGGAGCCGGAGCAAATTCGTAGGTGGTGACCACCGGCCCCGGCGAAATGCCCGCCACTGTTCCCTGCACCCCAAAATCCTGAAGTTTGGCCAGCAAGGTGGCGCTCACCTCATAGTAGTGGTCGCGGCTCAGCTCAATATCTCCCACGTCGTTCTGATCGAGCAAGGTCAGCGGCGGCAGTTGGAAATCGCTCAATCGCGGCGTTTTAGACCCGCGATCCTCGGCCAAAGCCTCCTGCTTTTGTTTTGGCGCGTTTTTCAACGGCTCATGCACCGCTGGGGGGGCAAAGGTTTCCGGCGCAGGCCGGGATTTTTTCGCCGCCGTTTTCGGGGCGGCAGGGGCTTTTACACGCCGTTCCGCGCTTGCACCCTCTGATTCCAATGGCTTTCCAAGCGGTTGGGCGACGCCAACTTCCGCTGACCTGCGCCGCACCAGGGCCAAAGGAGAAAAGCGAACCGAGGCCATCAGGGAAAAAATCAGCAGCAACAGCAACACCAGCACCGAACCAACACCGCCGATAGCGCCGCGCAGCAGGGTCCAGACCAGAGAGCCCAAATAGCCGCCGGGAGCCACAAAGGCCGCCGGCAACAGCATCTGCTCAAAGGCGCCGAACAGCCCTGAAGAGCTGATCATGGCGCCGGAGACGCCTGCGACTATGGCGGGTAGGCGATTGGTTGCAGGCCGCGAAAGCCACACCGTGGCCATGGCGTAGCCAAGGATGCCCACGGGAAAAACGGCAATCAGGCCGAAAATCGAGAACAGGTAGTGAGCAAAATAAAAACCAATGGCGCCGCACCAATTGGCGGCCGGTTGCTGGAGGGCAGGCTCCGGGCCAAGCAACGGCAGAAGGTAGCTGCCAAGGGCCAGCAAAAGAAAGAGTACAAAAAACAGGAGGATGAGGGAAACAACCTCTTGCCGGCTTCTGGGCTGCGGTCGCGAGACGGATGTGGACATACCAAGGTGCTCAAATAAGGCCCGACATGGTCACGCCGTGCAAGCTTCAAAGACAAGCGCGTCCTCGGCGCCGTTGCGGCGGCCGCTTAGGCGCCCTGAAATACGCACGGGCGAGAGGGGCAATGGCGGGAAGGAGTGTATCCCGAAAAAATACCAATCACTCTCCTCGACCTGATGGGGGGAAGACTGCCCGGCGGCAATCAACAACGCGGCGGCAGAGCGAAAGAGTGGAACCAGGGTGGCGAAGTCTGAAGGAAAGACAAACGTCCTCCCGGCGACAGGCGGGATTTATCGCGGCAACGAGGCCTGCACGGCGTCAAGAATGCCGTTGATAAACGCTACAGATTCGCCGATGGAATAGCGCTTGGCAATCTCCAGGGCCTCGTTGATGGCCACCTGAGCGGGCGCCTGGTCGCAGTCGCGCATTTCATACACGGCAATGCGCAGAATGTTCCGATCCACATGGGACATGCGCTCCACCCGCCAATTGTGCGAATGTTCCGCCAGGAGGGCATCGATTGCGTCGCAGTCTCGGCAGATGCCCTGGATCAGTTCACGACCGTAGGGCAAGGATTGTTCACTGACGTCAAAGGCCTGACAAAAGACGTCAAAATCTCTGCCCACCTCTTCAGGAGCGCCGGAGCGCTCCTGAAAATCGTGGCTGAATAAAAACTGCAAGGCCAACTCCCGCGATTTGCGACGTAATCCCATGAAATTCTATAACTATCGGTAAAGGTGAAGAAAGAGCGCCGCAAGCAGGCGCGCACAGGCGATCAGCCGATCGCTTCCAGCAGATTGATCATTTCAAGCGCGGCAACCGCCACGTCCGAACCCTTGTTGCCGGCCTTGGTTCCGGCGCGCTCAATGGCCTGCTCGATGGTTTCGGTGGTCAAGACGCCGAACAGCACCGGAATGGAGGCGTCGAGCATCACCTGAGCCGTGCCCTTGGCCACTTCGCCGGCCACGTAATCAAAATGGGGCGTTGCGCCGCGAATCACCGCGCCGAGACAGATAACCGCCTCATACTTGCCCGACTTCGCCATTTTCTGGGCCGCCAGAGGGATTTCAAAGGCTCCGGGCACCCGGGCAACCACGATGTCGTCGGTGTTGACCCCGGAACGCACCAAGGCGTCGATCGCCCCTTCCAGCAATTTTTCAGAGATAAACGAATTAAACCGGGCCACGACAATGCCGATTTTCCGTCCCGCGCCCTGCAAATGCCCTTCAAGATACTGTGCCATGCTCTATTCCTGTAGTTAAAATATCACGGATCCCTGGTGATGCATCCCATCGGCTGATCGCCGTACAATTCAAGGATATGTCCCATTTTATCGCGTTTGGTTCGCAGATAGTCCTTGTTTTCCTCGTCGCCGGGAATCTCGATGGGCAGGCGATCCGCCACTTCGAGCCCGTAGCCCTCCAGACCGATAATCTTTTTGGGATTATTGGTCAAAAGGCGCATTTTGCGCACGCCTAAATCGCGGAGGATCTGGGCGCCAATGCCGTAATCGCGCAGATCCGGTTTGAACCCGAGACGAATGTTGGCCTCGACCGTGTCCAGGCCGTCGTTGTCCTGCAATTTGTAGGCCTTGAGCTTGTTGATCAGGCCGATGCCGCGACCCTCCTGGCGCATATACAGCACCACGCCCCGGCCCTCCTGCTCAACCATGCGCATCGCTGCGTGCAGCTGCGAGCCGCAGTCGCAACGGGCGGAGCCAAAGACGTCGCCGGTCAGGCATTCGGAATGGACGCGCACCATCACCGGCTCCTCGGGATTAATCTCGCCTTTGACCAGGGCCACATGCTCCTGACCGTCAACATCGTTTTGATAGGCGATCAAACGGAACTCGCCGGCGTGGAAGGTGGGCAGCCGGGCCTCTGCGGCGCGGCGCACCAGCACGTCCTTGCGCAGGCGATAGGCGACCAGATCGGCGATGGTGGCGATCTTCAGGCCATGCTGCTGGGCAAAGACCTCCAGATCGGGCATGCGCGCCATGGTGCCGTCGTCCTTCATAATTTCGCAGATGATGCCGGCGGTGCGCAGACCTGCGATGCGAGCCAAATCAACCGAACCTTCGGTCTGACCGGTGCGCACCAGAACGCCGCCGCCTCGGGCGCGCAGGGGAAAGATGTGGCCGGGGCTGATGATGTCGCGGGGCGTGGCCGAGGGGTCCACGGCCGCCTCGATGGTCCGGGCGCGATCCGCCGCCGAGATGCCGGTGCTGACGCCGGTCCGGGCTTCAATGCTGATGGTGAACCCGGTGCCGTACGGCGACTGATTGTTGGACACCATCATCGGCAAGCCCAACTGATCAATGATGTCCGGGCTCATGGCCAGGCAAATCAGACCGCGGCCGTGGGTGGCCATGAAATTGATGGCCTCCGGAGTCACCATCTCCGCCGCCATGCAGAGGTCGCCCTCGTTTTCACGATCCTCGTCGTCCACCAGAATAACCATCTTTCCGGCTTTGATGTCCTGCACTACCTCTTCTATCGAACTGACTGCCATATCATGCCTCGTTGCGAAAAGGCCGCTTTGCCGCGGTCTTCCCTCTTGCTCAACCCCTCCAGGCGCGTGTGCCGGGAGAGCGATCCTCAACCAATCTTACAGAAATCCGTGCTGGGCGAGAAAGGCCGGATTGATCCGGTTTTCCGCAGCAGTGCCGGCCGATTGTACCGCCAGCAGCTTCTCCACATATTTGCCGATCATATCGACTTCAATGTTCACCCGGTCGCCCTCCTTCAGGCCGCCCAAGGTGGTGACGGACAAGGTGTGGGGAATGATGGACACGGAAAAACGACCGCGCTCGCAGGCGTTCACCGTCAAACTGACCCCGTTGATGGTGATCGAGCCTTTTTCCACCACATACTTGGTCAGCGCCAGGTCCAGGGAAAAGGTGAACAGGGTGAAATCGCCGGCTGCGCGCCGCTGTTCCACCCGGCCCTGGGCGTCGACGTGACCGCTGACCAGATGGCCGCCCAAACGGTCGCTCAGACGCAGCGCCCGCTCCAGATTGACCCGGTGACCGGTCTGCAGTTGGCCCAGCCCGGTTCGGGTCAGACTTTCCGGCGACACGTCGACGTAAAACCTGGAACCCTTGATGTTGCGCGCCGTCAAGCAGGCGCCGTTCACCGCGATCGATTCGCCCTCTTGGGGATCGGTCAGGGCAAAATCCGCGTCCAGACCGAAGATCACGCCTCCGCCGGCAGGCCGCTTTTCAACCAGCGTGCCTAGCCCTTGGATGATCCCGGTGAACATTTACTCGCCCTGCTCGAGCGCGTTGGCCAACTGAGCGAACTCCTCGGCCAAGCGGGAATGCTTGAACCGGCTGTGAATGCTCGACACCGAGCGGTAGGCGTCGGCCGCCCTGCTCTTGTCGCCCTGCTCGTTGTAGACCTCGGCCACGACAATTAAAATCTCGACCGCGCCCTTGGGATTTTGGGTCAAGCGGTAATGCTCCAGCATGTCGTAGAGCAATTCGAGGGCCTTTTCGTGGTCCCCGAGTTTGCGGTAGGCGGCCGCCATTTTTTTATTCAGGGCCAACTGGGAAAAGCTGTCGTCCTCTTTTTCGCAGACCGCGTAGGCCCGCTGATAGTTGGCGATGGCCATGGCGTATTCGTCGCGGGCCAGACAGGCGTCGCCCAACCGATCCGAGGCGTTGGCGATTCCCTGCTCGTCGCCCTGCTCCTCAAACCCTCTGAGAGCGTTGTGTAAAGCGATGGCCGCCTGGGCGTATTCGCCGTTGCTGTAGAATTTGCGGCCCTCGATATAATCGTTCTTGGCCGGATTGTCGGATTGTTCGGCCTTGCTTTCCTGGGACATTGGTCCCAGAGAATTCAAAGGTTGAAAGGTTTCACTCGCCATTGACTGTTTCCTTATGAATGTTGCGGGTGGCCTGCGCGGAAAGTTCGGCCACGGTGATGGTCACGGGGGCACCCTGTTCGTAAATGGTGACGGGGGTGTCGTCGCGCTGCAATCCCATGATCTGCAACCCGGCTTCCTTGGCCGCAATCCGGCCGAGCAGCCGCAGGGTCAAACCGCGCAGCACCGGGTCGCTGTGGTTGAGCACCGGGAACAGGGAATAAAACGGGGTTTTGCGAATCAACTCCGGCCGGGTCGCGGCGATTTCCCCCAACCCCCAGAGCACGGCCTCGCGGGTGCCGGGATCGCCCATGAAATTGAACAGATGCCGGGTAAAGGCGCCGTAGATGTCGGGCCGAGCGGCGATGATCGAGCCAATGGTCTCGACCATGCCCCAGGAACTGGCGGCCGAGTCGGAGCAGGCTTCAAATAATCGATGCAACACGTCGGCCACTGGTCCGGGTTCGCGGGTGGCCACCCGACCGCAGACCTGTCCCAGCACCCAGGCGATCCGATAGCGCGCGCCCTGCTCGGGTTCATAGAGCAGCCGCTGCAGATAGCGCAGCACCTTGCGGTCGTCAAAGTACAGATCCACCAAGGCGTCGATGTCAAGCCGCTGGGCCAGTTCCTTGACCACCTGTTTGTCGGCCCGCCGTTTTTTCCGTTTCGGATCACGGGCGGGTTCGATGGCCGGCAAAACCTCCGGGGCCACGCCTGCGGGACCGCCCTGTTCAGCGTCTCCAACGACCAGTTTCTGTTCGTAGCGCTTGACCAGTTCGGCCATTTCCCGGTGCAGGCGAACGAAATAGAGCACCCCGCGCACGGCGCGACCGTCGAGGTTGCGCTTGGGCACGATCTGATGGGTGACCTCGTCGTAATTTTCCAGCGTGCCGGTCAAGTAATCGTCCTCTGGAATCAGCTCCCAGGCCAGGTCCCACTGATCATTGCAGGCGCTGACCAAACACTCGACCATGGCCGCGCCGATGTTGTGCCCTGTGGCCTCGGCCACATACACCGCGCCGCATTCGCACGCGCCCAGGGGGAACTCCCGCAACTTGCGTTGCTGGCCTTCGGTCGGCTTGCCGACGTCCATGCCGCAGAACGGACACCAGGGTTTGAGAATCGCCTCCGCCTTACTGCCCATGGAGCTTACGCCAGCTTCGCCTTGAGGGCGTCGACAAACCGGGAATCAACGCTGTACCCCAGCTCGCTGGCCTTTTCCATGTTGCGCTGGGACTCGGCATAGTCGCCCTTGAAATAGAGCGCCACAGCCAAATTGTTGCGCGCCATGGGCGAATCCGGCTCCAGGGTGACGGCCTGACGGGCGGCGTCCACGGCTTTGACGTCCTCTTCGAGCATGGTGTAGGCCGAGGTCAGGTTGATCCAGGCGGTGATCAGCTTGGGATCAATCTGCAGGGCCTTGGAATAGCACTCGACCGCCTGATCGACCTCGTTGCGGTGCTGGCGAATCAACCCGATGTTGACGTGGGCCTCGGCCATGTCCGGCGAGATGCTCAACGCTCGCTCGTTCAACTCCATGGCGCGCTCGGTGTCGCCGCGATCAAAAAAGATGGCGCCGAGATTGATCATGCTCTCCATGGACTGGTTGTCCAGTTCGATGGCTTTTTCCAGCTGAACGATGGCTTCGTCGACCCGTCCCACCTGCCGATACACAAGGCCAAGATGGTGCCGGGCCATGACGTTGTTCGGTTTATCCTGCACCACCTTTTCAAGCTCGCTGATCACAGCCGAGATATCGGCCGGCTTCTGTGCTTCCGTCATAAAAAACCTTCTTATATTCTTAAGTGACAAGCCTTTGCCGGCGTGTTCCGGCAAACCCATGAAAAAAAGTTTCTATAGTATAGCCACAAACGTTTCGGACGCAAGCCGCCGCGTTCGGGAAAAATTTGTGCGGCAAGCAGTTCAGGCGTCGCCGGACCGATGATAGGCGATCAGCTTTTTCTGCCGTTCTTTGGCCAGAACCTTCTGCGCGACTTCGATGTCCTTGCGAATCTGCCGGGCCAGCGCTTCCGGGCCGTTGAAGGTGATCTCGCCGCGCAAATGCCGCAGCAGATTGATCTTCAGCGGTCGGCCGTAGATGTCGGCGTTAAACTCAAAGATATGCGTCTCCGCCACCAGGCTGGCGCCGCCGAAGGTCGGGTTGTAGCCGATGTTGGACACCCCGCCGTACTGCCGGCCGTCATAGATGACCTGGGTGACGTACACCCCCCGTTTAGGACAGAGATCTTCTTCGGAGAGGTTGAGGTTGGCGGTGGGAAAGCCAAGCAGCTTGCCGCCGCGTTGCCGCCCCCACTGCACGTCGCCGCGTATCTGATAGTAGCGGCCAAGCAGGCGGCGCACGTCGCGCATCTTGCCGGCGGCCACCAGCTCCCTGATGCGGGTGCTGGACACCAGCATGCCCTGCTCGTAATGGGCGGGCATGACCATCACCGAAAACCCTTTTTCCTCGCCCTGACGCTCGAGAAAGGCGGTGTCGCCCTGCCGTCCCTTGCCCATGGCGTAATCATAGCCAACCACCAAATCGACCATGCCGACGCGCTTGAGCAACACCTCGTCGACAAAATCAACCGCCGTGGTCACCGCCACTTCGCGGCTAAAAGGAATGATCACCAGCACTTCGATCCCGGCCCGTTCGATCAGCTCGATCTTCTGCGGCGTGGTGGAAATCAGCCGGATGCCCTGGGGGCTCAAGACCTTGAGCGGGTGCGGATCAAAGGTCACGGCGACGCTGACGCCCTTGTCCTGCCGGGCCCTGGCCACCACTTGGTCAAACAGCCGCTGGTGCCCCAAATGGACGCCGTCGAAATTGCCGATGGTGACGTGCGCCCGGGTGAAGGGACGCCGAATCTCTGTAAGGTCGGTGTATATTTCCATGGAAGCCGCCGCCGCTGATCGGCGGGTTCGTAGCACAGCAAAAAAGTGAATTCCCGGTTGGCAAGACGTTCCTCGCGACCATGGAATCGGGATATGTACCCCAAATCGAAAAAACAAGCAAACAGTTCATGCCTTCGGCCGGAACCGGCGTCGCGCCTCCTTGTTTGGTCTGCCGCAGCGACGCCCTGCCCTGCGCCCCTCCCGAGCGTCGTTCTATCATGATGAAATTGCGCCGCAACTGCTCACCATCAACCCATCGGGTTTCGATGCGGCTCTTGTTTCGTCGCACAGCAAGCATTGCGCCCACGCCCGCGCCGGATCAACATTGTGCACGGGATGCAAAGAAAACCTTGACAAAGACCCGCCAAACGAGCATAATCGCCGACGCAGTGCCGAAGTGGCGGAATTGGTAGACGCGCTAGGTTCAGGGTCTAGTTGGGGTTCCCCAGTGGAAGTTCGAGTCTTCTCTTCGGCACCATTAAAAAATCAAGGCTTTATCCCGTAATTACAGGGATAAAGCCTTTTTTTTGCCCATCATTCCCTCCTGGCACACCCTTTCTCGCCTTGCCATTCTTTGCTATTTCATGCTATCTTTTGCTTTAAAAGTGGAGCAAAAATGGAGCGGAAAATTGGCAAGGATAGTGAAACGCAAAACCAAGCGGGGTGTAAGCTACCAGGCTACTATTCGTCGGAAGGGGTTTGATACCGTTACTAGAACCTTCGACACCAAGGGAGAAGCCCTCGCTTGGTCGTCTGCAACCGAACAGGATATGAAGGATCAACGGTACAATAGCCCCCGAAGGGCGATGGGCATTACGCTCCACCAAGCCCTGACAAAGTATCTATCTACAATCTCGGAGAAAAAGGCAGTCAACACCCAAATGCTTGAGAAAAGCGCATCACATCGCTTACTGGAACGAATAGGCGCCGAAACACCGCTTGGCTCGATCTCACCTCAAATCGTTGCTAAATATCGGGACGCACGACTTCAAGAAGTGACTGCATATCCTGTTCGCCACGAGCTATCACTTCTCTCTCATTTGTTCAGTAAGGCGAAAAAAGAGTGGGGGCTGCCGGTTGAAAATCCGGTCGCTGACATTGAACGACCAGCTCCACCGAGAGGTCGAACTCGTTTTCTCACTGAGAGCGAAGCATCCAAGCTGCTTGAATCCTGTCGAAAATCAAGAAATTATAAATTTTATTACTATATCCTTACACTATTACATACAGGAATGAGATCGTCCGAAGCAGCAGGTTTACGCTGGACTCAGATTGATCTAGACAAAAGGGTTATATTTTTACCGACAACAAAAAATAATGATCCAAGATGGGTTCCACTGACCAAAGAACTTACACTGGAACTGTATAAGCTTAAGGAAATTAGTAATGGAAAGAATGAGGATTTAGTTTTTCTTAATGATGACCAGCTCAAAAATGACCGATCAAAAGCAAGACCAGGTTTAAAATTCAGAGAATCTTTTAATGCTGCAAAAAAAAGGGCAGGATTACTAGATATACATATGCATGACCTCCGCCATACAGCAGCTAGTCATTTAATTATGTCCGGTGTTGATATTCGCACCCTTGCCGACATTTTAGGCCACAGAACCTTGCAAATGGTACAGCGTTACACCCACCTCCTCCATGATTATAAACTTGCCGCAATAGATAAAATTGGCATGCTTGGTCAACCACAGGATTAGAATTTTGAGATTAACCGTCTCACTTTAAAATTTTCTTCTTTGACCTCTGAGCAACCTTTTTTCCTGAAGTAAATGCCTTCTCCACCAACTCCATCCGCCGCTCTATCTCTTCCAAACGGTTCTCGATCTTTCTGCTCTTCCTGTCTGTCATAATCGCTTTATGACAGGTCTCAATCAAACTGGAAACTGCCTGACCATATTCCGTTCCTGATTCGAGTATCTCTCGGACTTGTTCGTTCTTGCATGAGATACCGATTCCGAAATTGTTATCAATTTCGCTATCGCTCCCTACGGCGCCCTCCCCTTCTCCCGTTTCGACAGACTCCTCCTGAACACGGCGACCGAAGGCCAACATCTCCTCATACAGCATACCAAAATGATCAGCAATTTTAAGCCGGATTTCCTCAGCTGCCGGCTTTCTCCCCTTGATCACCGCATTGAGATAGCCTCGATCAATGTTCTGGGCCACGGCAAGACGCACTTGTGCGCCTCTTCCCTCCTGTTGAAGCAAATAATTTAAGGCGGCCCGGAACTGCTCTGCGATAGCGTTATTCATGTCGCAAACGATAGAGCATTTGCTCAAGAAATGAAAGCCGAGAATACGGCCAGGTCTAGAATGTGAGGGGGTTGCATAATCTGCGGTATTGGCATTTGGTTGAACTCTCATGGCGCGAGCTTCATTTTGCTCGTTTTTTTAAACTTATAGCGCAATCGCGTTTAAGGAAACCGTTGCCATGAAAACCTTCTGCTGCAAGGCTTGTCGAGGAACACGCCCAATCAATCCAAGGAATCCCAACCAAAAATACTGCAACCGTGCTGACTGCCAGCGAGCACGAAAAAGAGCATGGCAGCGAAAAAAAAGAGCCACTGATCCTGATTACCGAGAAAACCAGAACGATTGTCAGAAGCGATGGCGGGAAAGCCATCCCGAGTACTGGCGAGAATACCGGAAAAAGATAAAAGACTCTCTGCCACCGCCTGATACACCCGCTGCAAAGATGGACGCGTCACCTCACGATTTCTCCATAGTTCCGGGGAAATACATCCTTGTCCCTGTTCATGGCCAAAACATCAAGATGGACGCGTTCCAGGCCATAATCTTCCCGATTCCAAGCAGTTATGACCCCGCAAAAGACGACATCATAGGCAAGTTCGCTACATTGGCCTACGATCTCGCCAAGGATAGCGACCAGGCTCGAACCCCACTCCGCTGCTCCTCATAGGGATATTTTTTTCACACCTGCAACCAACGCTTTCGCTGTCTCGACCGGGACGATGATGGTGCGGAAACACGGTGACATTAATGAGCACCTGCTCATTTGTTGAGCATATGCTCATTAAATTTAATAAAAACAGCATATTATCGACTTTTTCTTCTTGACGATGTCCATATTTTCATCCAAATAGTTGACCATGAGTGCAACGAAAGAACGGATCACTAAAAAGCAGATTGCTCTCCGGGCGGAAATCTCGCCCGACTTTCTCAGCCAAATCCTCCACGGCAAGCGCCCCTGCCCGAAAGCAGTGGCGGTTCGCCTTGAAATGGTCACCGGCATCAGCAAGGTGACCTGGGTGTGGGGAAGTTCGAAGGAATTACGGGAGGCTCTCGAACGGTTCATGAAGCACCAGGGAGGTCAGGGTGGATATTGAGGCCAGGCTTGCCGCCATTGAAGAGAAGCAAAACCAGATTCTCAATCTGCTCGTCAACAATGAGGTGGCAACGGGGAAGACCATGACCCTCAAGGAGGCTGCCAGATATGCCGGCTACTCCCCGGATCATTTCAGAAGACTGGCGGTCGAGCAGCATTTGATCCCTTTTGCCCGACCTTCAGGGCAGCAGAAAGGCAAGATTCTGTTTCGAAAGTCTGACCTGGATCGTTTTCTAGGCGAGGACAAAGACGAGCAACCCAAGCAGCCTGGCCGCCGGAGAAAATCGAAGCATATTCAGATCTGGTAAGCCAATGTTATCCACCCGACATTACTGCATATTGACCCGCTTCATCGCACCCATTTGAAATAAGGAGGCGGGTATTTCAAACAAATTCTTTTCCTCAGAAGAACCTCCAGGAAACCTGCTCAAGCATCGCTGCTTTGATTCACTGCCGCTTGAGATTCGGCAAATGATTGAGGCTACTGAGCAGAAACCCCGGTTTCCCGACTGGCCAGAGAAGACTCGCGGCGTCCCCAATGTGTGCCTCCGCTCCGCGCTGTTTGCGGTGATCAAACGGGGGCGGCGAAGAACTGTCGACCGTGAACCCATCGCCTCACTAAAAGGAGTGACGATTCATTACACCGGCTGGCGCTTGGACCAGGGCGATTTTGATGTCCTGGCGCAAGCACTCCATCTCCTGGCTCGAAATCCCGATCCAAAAGCGCGGCAGTGTCTCCGCATCAGGGCAAAGCCCTTTCTCGCTGCCATAGGACGGCAAAGTGGTAAATCAGGCCGGGAATGGCTGAAGCAATCACTGCGTCGACTGGCCGGCTCAACGCTGGAGATCACAATTGATCTCCAGCATGAGTCGCAGCAGGGGAGCTTTGCCTATACCGGCCCGCTTATCGATGAACTGTGCTCAGGCGATGACGAGCGGTCCTCGGTCATCAGCATCAATCCCAGATTAGCCGGGCTTTTCGATGTCGGCTGGACTCGTGTGCAGTGGCAGCAACGGCTGCAACTCCGGACCGATCTCGCCAGGTGGCTGCATGGCTTCTATGCGAGCCATCGATCGCCTTTTCCGGTGAAGGTCGCCACCTTGAAGCATCTGTGCGGCTCGGAGTGCGCCCGCCTGGTTGACTTTCGCCGGGGCCTGCGAAACGCCATGAACGAACTGATCGAGGTCGGTGCAATTTTGGGGTGGAGTATTGATCAGGAGGACAAGTTGACCCTGGTCCGCCTCTCCCCCATTCCCCCGCAATGATGGGGGGCATAGCAGTCACTTTTGGGGGGCATTACAGTCACAAACCGTGGGCATAGCAGTCACAGCGGTGGGCATTACACTCACAAAAAAGGGGGCATTACACTCACAAAAAGGGGGGCATTACACTCACGACTGCTCAATTTTTTCAGCCTCCAACTTGCTGCAAAAACTAGGTTTTTTCAGAGGGTCCCGACCCCTCTAATCTTTTTTTAATCTTTTTTTAATCTTAAAAGAAGGGCGGACCACCTACGAGCCTTATGACAGCACCAAGCGCCATCCAGCCAACCACCGACCACGAAATCTGGCTCACCGCCATGGATTGGGTCCGCTTCCACATGCACATTGTCCACTGGGTGGCGAACCCCTATCGCCCGTACATGGCAGCGGATGAGGACGACCTGTTCCAGGAGGCCATCATGGCGGCTGCACAAGCACTGATCACGGTGCGGAAGAAAAACTCCCCCCAGAAGCTGACGCCTTTCTTTCGCGTCATCTTCAAAACCCACTGCCTCAAAATGGCTGCCGGTGTCCAACCGGTTCACATGCCGCATGACCTCCTGCCTTGCCCTGAACTCCGAGAAGAAGCCGACGATCCATTTGAACCATGCACTGGGGAGATCGAGAGAGCCCTCCTGGGGATCAAAGGCCGAAAACGGGAGGTCTGCGCCTGGATCCTCCAGCAAGAGTTGCCAGTGACCACCCTTGAGGTGGCCCAGCACTTCAACGTAAGCCGACGGCAGGCCTGCCGTCTTCTCCACAACACCCTCCTTCAACTGACCGAGGCCAACTGATGAACGACCATTGCCCAACTATCACCGAGTATGCCCGTCAATCCCCCATCCCCAGGACAATCCTGCTGCTCATGGAGCGTGAGGAGATCATCCAGGATCCGCTCACCCAGGAAGACCTGATCGGCCTGCGTCTGGTGGAACAGATCTGGGGCAACAGGGCTGTGCTGCGTGCACAACTCAATCGAATGTCACTGCATACCAGGGAGCGATTCATCCGAACCGTGGCCCTCAATTCGAAATGGGAACGCTACGCCTACTCCCGTTACTTCAATCAGGAACCAGAGAGCCGTTTGTCCCTGACGCAAGTCATCGAAGAAATCCAGATCACCTTCCGGTTCGAGATGACCCGAAAACAGATCAACCGCATCCGAAAAATTCGCACCCAAGCACAGGTTGCCAGGCATCGAGCAAAGAAAAAAAAGGAACAGGACGATCTCTTACAAAGCACAAACTAAGAAGTAAGAAACAACGTTTCTTGGTGATTACCCAAACCCATCCAAGTGGCTACGCAACGAAAGAATCAAAAATCAGGTCACCACACCGGAAAAAAGAGAGTGAGGAAACCATGAACCTTCAACTGATTTGCATACTGGCCTTTGGCCTGCTCCTGAACGGATCCCTGTTGATGGCCAGAGAGATTCGCCAGGAACGCTTGTCCCTGTTGAGCGAGACCGTGCGCCTGACCGACCAGGAGACCTTTGTTCTCACCGGCACGACTAACCTTCGCCAGCCCGCCTGCGGCGAACGGGCAGCAAAGCCCCAGGTGGTTTGTGAGCTTCCAGTGGTGCATTTTCAACTCGGCAGAGCTGAACTGTCGGAGACCGAACAAAAGTCTCTGCTGACCGCCCTGGCCCACAGCGCCATCACTCCGGGAACCGGGTTGATCGTCACCGGTCATACCTGTTCGCTGGGGACGGAAGACGGCAACCGCATTCTCTCCCAGCAGCGAGCAGAACAGGTGACAGCGGTTCTTCGTGCCCATGGCTACACAATCTCCGAAGTAGCGGCCATGGGTTCTCAGCAGCCCATACCCGACAACGAACATCTGGCCAACAACCGGCGAGTCGAACTCACCCTAACCCAGCCATAACCTGCCTGAATGGCAGATATTTCAAAAACTCTTTGGAGGAGACCGAGATGAACCGACTGCAACGCTTCCGCAGACATTTGAACATGACAACCTGGATGGCCGCTGTGCTGTTCTCCCTGATGAAGGCGGGCAACGCTTTGGCCATGACCGTACCGGCAACAGGCTCCTTTGCCTATGACCTCTACGACATCGGCGTCAACCAGATCCTGCTTGGCCCGGTGGGTTTCACCGGCGGGGTAGCCTGCATGTGCGTGGCCGCAATCCTGGCCATCCGGCAGATGATCCTGCCGGCGGCCGGGGTTGTGTTGGGCGGAGCCTTTCTGCTCCGGGCCAACACCGTAGTTGAGACCATCGGCGCTTTGATCTGTTGAGGGGAACATGGCCAGCTCATCCCGCAAATTCCCCCAGTATCTGTCCCGACCCTTCCAGGTGCTGTGGTTTGAGGTCGATGAGCTGGCCATTTTCCTCTTCACCCTCACGGTGGCCCTGATCTACGGCGGCCTGGCCTGGCTTGTCTTTGTCGGCATCCAGTGCGGCTACATCCGTACCAAACGGAGCAAACCCCGGGGATTTCTCAAGCACCTTCTCTATGCCTGTGCCTTGCTGCAGATGAAAAACTACCCCGGTTACTTTGAACAGGAGTTCCACGAGTGAAACTCAACACCTATGTGCAACAGAGCAGCAACCTCTTTGCCCGCAACCGGTTGCTCCAGTTTGTAGTCATTGTCCTGGCGGTCTGCCTGGTGTTCACCTCCTTCATGACCTACCGGGCGGTACGCTATCAGAAGGTGATCCTCATCCCGCCGCAGATGACCGGCACCGTGGAATTCGTCCAGGGCAAGCCGACCGAGGCCTACATCCAGGACATCGGCCGCCGGATCATCTCCCTGGCCACCACCTACTCACCGAGCACAGCACGCAAACAGTTCAACGAGCTGTTGGTCTACTACGCGCCCGAATCCTATCCCGAGGCCTCCACCCTCTGGTACTCCCTAGCTGGACGCATCGAAGAATCCCAGGTCAGTTCGGTCTTCTATCCGCAGACCCTGACCATGAAGGACAACCGCATCGAGGTGTTCGGTGATTTGAAGCAATACACCGGCAACACCCGGCTGGAAAACACGACCCGGACCTATTTCCTCGATTTTCAGATCAGGGACGGCAGGTTTTCCCTGCTGGCCTTCAAGGAGAAGGAAAAATCCGGAGAAGAGAGGAGTGAACAACAATGAAAAAGAAGCTGTTTGCAGCCTGCTGTCTGTTGCTGACTGCTGGTCCTGCTCTGGCCGGTGAAGGCGTTCCCGCCGAGGTACCCACCATGGTGGAACTCTCGGCTAAGGAGATCAACCGGATTGTCTGCCCCGGGCAGATGAGTGATCTGATCTTCTCTGAAGAGAAAGGACTGACCGGCCATTTCTCCGGCAACAACGCCTTCATTAAGTTCACTGCCGAGGAGGTGGGCGGCAAACTCAGGTATAGCAAGGAGCCCAGCGAGATTTATGCGGTCTGCAACGGTTCGGTCTACACCATCATCGGTGCCCCGGCGGAGATTAACGCGGTCACTGTCCGGCTTGCTTTGCCCAAGAGCGAGACGGTGGAGAAGAACATCGCCCGCTACAAGAACATGCCCTTGGAGAAGCAGGCCCTGCAACTGATCAAGGAGGCCTACGACGGTGTGTTCCCTTCCAGCTACCAGGTGATCGACAAGGCCCTGCCTGTCTCGCTCTGCCCGGACCTTGACCTGGTCCGGCAGCAGGTGGTCGAGATCGAAGGAGTCGGCCTGCGGCTCAAGTCCTTCAAGGCGACCTCGCGACTGGCCACGGATCTGGAACTGGCGGAGAAGACCTTTCTCGCTGCTGCTGTCGGCAACCCGATTCTGGCGGTGGCCATCGAACAACACAACCTCAAGCCCACACAGTCGACCCGGGTCTTTGTGGTGGAGCGCAAGGATCTGCCCGCCGCGACCATGGCCACCTTGGAAGCCGGAGTTGAGCGATGAAGATCACCGAACGGTTCAATCGGCTCACACCGGCACGGAAGAAAATCGTCATCTGGTCGTTGATAGGGGCTGTCCTCCTGGTGATCGTGGTGACCGGCTACAACTCGCGGTCGACGCACCGGCCAGACCAGAACAATGAACGCGGCCAGAATACACGGCTTGAGCCGGATCTGATGGAGAAGACCATTGTCCGCGAGTACCGGCGCAAGCTGGAAGAACTTGAAGGGCATGTCTCCACCATGCAGCGGGATCTGGAGCGGGGTCGTAAAGACCTGGAAGCGACGGAAAGGAGCAATCAGAAACCTGCCAGGGAAAAAGAGCTGCCCCAGATACCCGAAGCCGGCGAGATCGAACGTGGCAAGGCTGCCTTCCCGCCACCGATGCAGCCACCGGCAACCGGAGCCGAAGAGAATCCCCATATCGCACCTGCCGGGGGCCAGAAGGACAAGAAGCGGATTGGCAAGATCACGGTGGTCAAAAACGATAGCCTGCCCAAAGGGGATGCCAAAAAGAAGGGGCGCACGGTCTATCTGCCGCCCTCGTTCATGGAAGCTAACCTGCTGACCGGTTTTGACGCGGCCACTTCGGGCACCAGCAAGAACAGCCCGGAGCCGCTGCTGCTGCGGATCAAAACCCCGGCTGTTCTGCCCAATGACATTAAGGCCGAACTCTCCGGCTGTTTTGTGGTCGCCGAGGCGGTGGGCCGGCTCGACAAGGAACGGGCCGATGTGCGGCTGGTCTCGCTCTCCTGCCTGAGCAACGAGGGCAAGGCAGTGATCGATGCTCAGATAAAGGGTTTTGTCACCGATGCGGACTCCAAGGTCGGTCTTTCCGGTCGGGTGGTCTCACGCATGGGCGCGGCCACGGTCCGAGCCATTGTCGCCGGGCTATTCGAAGGCGCCGGTGATGCCCTCAAGGCCTCGGCCACCACTACCTCGACCTCACCGCTGGGCTCCACCTCCACCATCGACGGCTCCCAGGTCGGTAAGTCGGCTCTGGGCACCGGACTCTCCCAGGGCGCCCAGACCATGAGCGACTTCTACCTCGACCTGGTCAAGCAAACCACCCCGGTGATCGAGGTCGGCGCGGCCAAGAAGATCACGGTCATTGTCTCCGAGGGCAAGGAACTGGAGATCAGGGACATCAAGAACAATGAGTTCGCCCAACAGTGAGGATGAGATGAAGCAACTGCTTACGGGTATTTTGATTCTCCTCTGCGTCTCCGGCTGTGCCGGGGTCAAGGATGCGGTGAATCCCTATGAAGAAAACTTCCGCTGCAAGGCCAAAGACAGTGACGGCAAGTGCCTGGATACACCGACCGCCTATAGGGAAGCCCAGCTACCCTACGGTCAGAATATTGAGAAAAATTCAATCAACATTTCCCAGGTCGAAGCCCAGAACAGCCGTTACAAGGCGCTGACTGATCTGCTGGAAGCACCGGAAACCCCGGTGCTCAACCCACCGAAGATCCTGCGGGTACTGCTGTTGCCCTACAAGGGCGAGAACAACGAGCTGTTCATGACCCGGTATGCTTATCTGGAGATTGAACCCTCCCAGTGGGTGCTGACCGAGGTCAGTGAGAAGAAGCCATGATTGGCCTGCTGGAAAAAATAGGCCTTGGCCCTGGCGCACACCTCAAGCAAGCGGACCTTGAGCGGATGACCAGCCGGCATCCGTTCTCCGCCTACCTGAACTATCTGGCCTACGATTACAACCTCGACATCTACCTCAATCAGGATTGCAGTCTGGGAATGCTCTGGGAATGCACCCCGCTGACCTTTGCCGGTCCCAAGGCCCTGACCTCGCTGGAGGGGTTGTTTCGGGCCGGGCTGCCCAGGGGGAGCGTGCTCCAACTGATCCTCCATGCCGACTCCCATATCGCCCCGATCCTTTCCAGCTACCGCGAGAGCAGAACGGTGGCGGACATCATCGTCCGCACCAGCACGGATCAGATCATCGACTTCATGGAACAGGGTCGACAAGGCCTGGCCGCCTGCTCCAACATCCCGGTGCGCAACTTTCGCCTGTTCGTTGCGGTCAAACTGCCCGGCGATATGCCGGAGGCACCGAATCCCGACGAATTCATCGACCGGGAGAGAGCAAAACCCCTCCAGGACATCAAGCGGCAGATCAACGAAACCTTGAAGGCGGCGCTGCTGTCCCCCCGTTCCATGCAGCCGGGAGACCTGCTTGAATGGGCGCGGCGGCTGTTCAACCATTACCCGGCTGAATATCCGGAGCACAACTTCACCAGCTACAACGACACCATCCCCCTGCGCAAACAAATCCTGAACGCCAACACCGTGGTTCGGGAAGCGGGTGACCATCTCCAGGTGGGTGACAACTTTTTCTGCTGCACCACCCCCAAGGTTATCCCGACCGAGGTCGATCCCTTGCAGACCAACTCGCTCTTTGGCGGCATTTGGGGCCTGGTCTCGGATATGGACCAGATCAAGACCGGCTTCCTCTATACCCTCAACATCCTCTTTGAGCAGGGACTGGAAACCAGGATCCACGCCAAGTGCAACCTGCTCTTGAATCAACAGGCGGTAGGTTCGCTCTCTCCCTTGCTGCGGCGGAAGCAGGAGGAGCATCTGGAGGCGACCGATGCTCTGGAGCACGGAGTCAAGTTCGTCCGTATCATCCCCATCCTCCTGGTCTGGGACCGTGATCTGGAAGGGGCACGCGAGTCCTGCACCCGGGCCAGAAGGATCTGGGAGGATAATGGCTATGTCATGCAGCAAGACACCTTTGTCCTGAAAATCCTTTTTCTCTCGGCTTTGCCCTTTTGCCTCTACACCACCGGCAGGAACATCGACAATCTGGAGCGGGAGTTCATTGCCCCGGTGCCCTCGGTGACCCCTTTGCTACCCGTCCAAGGCGACTTTGCCGGCACCGGCGGGGTGCCCAAGCTGATCTTCACCGGCCGTAAGGGCCAACTTGTCAGCCTGGATTTCTTTGCCAAGGGGGCGCCGAATCATAACACCGTCTGTTGCGCCACAACCGGTTCAGGCAAGTCCTTTCTGGTCAACTTCCTGGCCTTCAACTACTACGCCTGCGGCTCCCTGGTGCGGATCATCGACATCGGCGGATCCTACAAGAAAATCGCCAACATACTCGGTGCCCGCTATCTCGATTTCCAGCCAGGCACCACGGTTTGTCTCAACCCCTTTACCTCCATCCAGGAACCGGAAGAGGAACTCAAGTCAGTCACTGCCGTCTTTGCCCAGATGGCCTACTCCAACTCGGATACCGACAAATGCGATGACACCGAACTGAACATGATCCGCAACGCGGTCCGTTGGGCCTGGCAGCAGAAGGGGCAGGAGGCTGATGCCGATACGGTCTATGCATTTCTCGCCAAATTCCCCGAGGTGCCGGCAGCGGATTTCGATTCGATGAGCGATAACCCGGCCCTGGTCGAGGTGGCCAGGAAGCTGGCCTTCAACATTCGCGAGTTCACCAGCCACGGTTTCCATGGCAAATTCTTCACCGGCCCCTCAACCTTCGACATCCACCGTGATGCCTTTGTGGTTCTGGAGTTGGAGAATTTGAAAATTCAACCGGACCTCTACCGGGTCGTCACCCTGCTGGTGCTCAATGCGGTGACCCAGGATCTCTACCTTTCCAACCGGTCCCGTTCCCGGTTGATCATCTTTGACGAGGCCTGGCAGTTTCTGGGCAAGGCCGCCATGCTGGGGCCGGTGATCAACGAGGGGTATCGCCGAGCACGCAAGTATAACGGCAGCTTCATGATCATCACCCAATCCATCCTTGACCTCGACAGCTTCGGCGAGGTAGGCCGGGTGATCAACGGCAACTCGGCCTTCAAGATTTATCTCGAATCCTCAGATTTCGATCAAGCCCGTAAGCAGGGGCTGATCGAATATGACGACTTCGTGCTCCAGTTGCTGAAAAGCGTCAAATCCAATCCGCCGAAGTACTCGGAGGTCTTTTTCGATACCCCCTTTGGTCTCGGTGTGGCCCGGCTGGTGGTCAACGATTACGACTACTTCATCTACACCTCCAAGCCCGCTGAGATTGCCGCCATTGAGGCCATGGTCAAGAATGGGCTCTCTTATCATGAAGCCATCCTGGAGATGGTTGCCCGGAGGGAGCAGGATGGACTCTAAACTTCTTCCGATCCTGTGGCTCATCACCTGTGCCACCCAGGTTTGGGCAGCCCATACCCGGCTGGAGACTGTGGGACGAACCTATCCCATCGTCGAGCAGGATATCACCAAAGAGCTGCAGCAAAAGACGACCGGCATCGACATCGATGCCCTGTTCAACACCCATAACCGCTATCAGCCGGCCAACCTGCACCCGCTGCCCCGAGCAGCGAGTGACCGGGTGTTCACAGTCGATCTGACCCATACACTGGAGCACGACATCAAGGATAGCCAGGGCAACCTGCTCTATCCCCAGGGCTTCACCTTCAACCCCTTGCAGTATGCCGGGTTGAACGGTGGGCTGGTGGTCATCGACGGCAGTGATCTGCAACAGGTTGAGTGGTTCAAGAGGTCTCCCTATTTCCAGAACCAGCGAGCCATTCTTTTGCTTTCCGGTGGCTATGCCGCCGAGGTGAAACAAACGTTGCAGCGGCCAGTCTACTACCTGACCCATGACATTGTTGCCCGGCTCCAGCTCAAGGCCGTACCTTCGGTGATGGTCGAGCAGGATAACAAACTGACCGTTCGCGAGGTGCGTCTTGCAGCGAAACCTTAAGAAGATGCTGGTTGTCTGCCTCTTTTTCCTGACGCCTTTCCCGGCCCATGGCAAAGGCGGGGTTCCCTTCAATCCGATCACCGACATTCATTGGTCGGAGATTGATTTTACCATCGAGGGAGTGTGTTTTTGCCCCAGAGTGTGGGGTGTCGAGGTGGGCTTGATCGTCAGCTACTGGGAGCCTTTTCTCCTGCTGGACACTTCCTCGGTTGCCTTCTATTCCGCCACCCTGGGAACCTCGGTTGGCGGGAGCGTGACCGACGAGATCGGCGGCAAGAACAACAGCTCCGATGCAGTCAATCTGGCTAACGAGTCCACCTTTGCCCAATCGCACGCCTTTCTTCTGCCCTTGATGTTAGGGATCTGCGACCGCAACGATTATGGTGCCTGGTGGAGTGAATATGACCCCATGTGGCAAAACGATGAACTGGCGGCCTTGCTTACCCCCGAGGTCTCCCTCTACGCCAGCAAGACCATGGTCATGGGCTGTATGGCTGATGCCACCGCCGCCAATGCCGGCTGGCCGCTGGATGCCATGCCCTGGTGTGTTGGCAGTGGCGGTTCTGCCTATCCCATGACCGGCCATGTCGATAACGACAACATCGTTCAGGCCAATGCCACTGCTGCCTACCGGATGCTCTACAAGCTCAACCGCATCGGTATGATCTGCGATCCTTCTCCGGTGTGCGGCTGCATAAACACCCCGGTCTGGGTCAAGAGCCATTACAAGATGAACGTGGCCAGACCCGGAATCAGGGCCGCGCATCCCATTGGCCGGGCGACCGCACTGTATGACTCCGGGCTCAACACGCCCTACATGGGCGCCTTGGGTTCCAACGACGAGTTCCTCTGGGTGGTCTACCGCAAGCAACGGTGCTGCACATGCTGCGAGTGAGGCGGAAAACTCAGGCCCTTGCTCTGATTGCTTCGCTCATTCTTGCCTGCTCCATCATCAAAGCTGAAGAGCAACAGGGCGATAGGAAAAAAGTGGAGAATGTGCTTGAACAAGCCGGGAAGCTCCGCAAGACAATGACTGTGCCTGAAAATAGCCACGCCGGGGAAGGTTTGGAGGCCGCTCGGCAAACGGCTGAACAATTTCAATCACCTGATTTTCAAGATAAGCTGCGCTGCCAGCTGGAAATGATCCCCAAAAGTGGGGCGCCACAGGAACAGGCGATGAAAGCGCAGGGTAAAAATACGCTCACCGCCCAGGAATCGGTCTTTCTCTTCCTTTCCAGCTCAGTTCCCGAGGCCATAACGAATCGGTATTTGATTGATGTCAGCCGAAGCGGCGAGCAACGGATTGCGCCGGTCCTCTTTGGCCTGCCGCAGGGATTGGCAGGTAAGCGAGTCAATGCCGACTACTTCAGCCGGGTGATGCTGGCTGATCCGGGATGCAGGGATACCCCCGAAGCTCCCTGCCAACGGTTGGCGGTGCAGATCAAGGTCACTCCTGAGTTGTTTTCCAGGTACAACATCACCGAGGTGCCGGCCTTGGTCTATGACAACGGCCAGGGTTCCTGGTCGATCCAGGGAGAAGCTGAGCTGGCTTTCCTGTTGGAAAGGCTCGGTAAAACGGTGAGCAGTCCCACGCTTGCCAGCATCAGTGCCCAATTGCGAGGCAACCAATGAACGAACCGATAGAAGTACATGACGAAGAAACCAGGCCAACGGTCTCCCCCGGCTACCTGGAAGTGGTCGGCATTGTCCTGGTCATCGTTTTTGGGCTGCTCTTTGCCTACGACCGATTCCTGGTGCCCAAGGTGAAGGTGGCAGATTTGAAAGGCTACCTACAGGAACAGAAGACCTTGCTTGCAGCCGGGACCATCACCGAGGACCAATGGAAACGAAATCTCGACACTCTGGAGCAGGTGTTCAGGGAACAACCTCCTAACCAACTGATCATCCTCAAGGATGTGGTCTTGCATCATGACCCGGATACTGAAATCAAGCTCAAGTAGACCATGGTGGCGGTTGAACCGGCGGGAACAGACGGTGGTCATCGTCTTTCTCGCCTTCATCCTGGCCGGCGCCTGGCTGCCGGGCCGTATTACTGTGGCCACCAGTGGTTCACTCGATCATCGGGTTTTCTTTCTGCTCCCTGCTCCAGCCAAGGTGAAATTGGGCGATTATCTGGTCTTTCGCCACCGGGGCCACTCGCAGGTGCAGCAGGGATTCCGTGGCGATCATGACCAGATGATCAAGAAGGTGGGCTGCCTTCCGGGTGAGCAACTGACTATGGATGCAGCAAACCACTTTTTCTGCAACGGCAGGTCGCTGGGGCAGGCATTGGAAGCGGACAGCAAGGGCCGGCCCTTGCCCCGCTTCTCGTTCAACGGGCCGGTTCCGACGGACAGGCTGTTCATGATCGGCACACATCCCCGCAGCTTTGACAGCAAATACTTTGGGTTCATCGATGCACATGAGATTCTTCATCAAGCTCTGCCGCTTTGGTAGCGTGGGCTTGATCCTGATTCTGCTGGCGGTGCCCGCCTGGGCCGGGAACTCCTTGCCCCCGGCGACCATCAGCTTTTATCAGGAGAGCAAGCACGGCTGGTTCTGGTATGAGGATCCGACTCCAGTTGTGGAGGAGCAGAGGGAACCGGCCCCTGTGCCGACAACCGCCGCCACCATGCCGCGTGATGTTTCCTTGGCCCGCTATTCAACGGACACCTTGTGGAACATGCATCCAGATGATTTCCAGCAGCTCCTCAATGGTCTGCAGAAGAAGGCGGTCCAGTATCCGACCGAGCAGAACATCTTTGAGTATCTCTCTATTCAGGACATTGCCCGGCGCAAGGCCCTGGCCTACGCCAATGCCACCCAGTACGTCACCCAGAAACGTGCTGACCTGTTCAACATCAACCAGGTCTATCCCGCCTCGAGCCCTGGAGCCGTGGCCCGGGTGCAGATGCAGCAGGAGGAGATCGCCAGGACCATCCGTGATGCCAGGGATGATCATGCTCTGCTGTTTTTTGCCGCAGCCGGTTGTGGCTTCTGCGAGAAGCAGGCCCAGATCCTGGCCTACTTCGTCGACAAATACGGCTGGCAGGTCAAGCCGGTGGATATGGAACGTGAACCCAATATCGCCCTGCGCTTCAACATCACCACTACCCCAACCTTGCTGCTGATCAGGCAGGACCGGCAACAGTCCATGTCCATTGCCACCGGCGTGGCCACCCTGCCGGAGATCGAGCGCAATCTCTACCAGGCGATCCGCTCCATGCGGGGTGACACCTCTATGGAGTCGTTCACTACTTACGATTTTCAAAAGGGCAGCGCCCTGGACCCAACCTCGATCCTGAAGATCCAGACACCCTGGCAGGCTAACGGCCCAATCAACAAGTCATCCATGAGGCCATCACCATGAGAACATTTTTATATTTCGCTCTCACTCTGATTGTGTCAGCCCAACCGGTAAAGGCGGGTTGGGTCGACGACTGGCTGGTGCAGCATGCCGGCAGCACCCCCAACTACTTCAGTGGCCAGCAGCGCGGGTACTACTCAGGCGGTAGTTTTTCCGGTCGCTGGCACAGCACCGCCGAATATCCGGTTACCGTTGAGGTGCCCCGGATCAAAAGCGGTTGTGGCGGCATCGATGTGTTCATGGGCGGCTTCAGCTTCATGAATACCGACTATCTGGTCAACAAGCTTCAGGCCATCCTGGCAGGTGCTCCGGCGGTGGCCTTTGACCTGGCCTTGAAGACCCTCTGCGAGCAGTGCTCCAATACGATCAAAAACTTCGAGGCCCTGGCTGATAAATTGAACTCCATGCAGTTGGATGAGTGTTCCGCCTCCAAGGAGCTGGTGGGGATCGTGGCCAATGAAAACGGCTTTCACTCCTCCGAGGTGATGCGGGAGAAACTCGGCACTGCCATCAAGGAGAACAAGCTGGTCAGCGGTACCGCCGAGATGTGGGATATCCTCACCAAGCAGGACCGGGCCAACAACAATCAGCCCCAGTCGGCCGACGTGGCGGATGTGACCAGCGGCTGCAACGCCGACATGATCAACATCTTTCTTGCCGGTGGTTCGCTGCTCGCCAATGTCGGCTCGCGGATGAGTATTCCCTCCAGCCATATCGATCTGATCCGGGGACTGGTGGGGGACGTGCAGTTGGAAGGCCCTGCCAATGCCTATCGCATTTCTGCCATTCCACCCTGTCCGCAGAACAATCCGGATGACATCAAGGCCTTCACCGAAGGTGCGGTCTACATCAAGAGTACAACCGGCACCTGCAGCCAGATCACCGATGCCAATCGGGATCTGGTGGCCCATATCAGCACCACCCTGAACAGCATTGCCGACAAGGTGGAGAACAAAGGAACGCTCACCACCGCCGAGCAGACCTTTCTTGAGTCCAACCCGCTGGCCACCCTGCCGATCCTCAAGACTGCCGTGGGCACCAATACCCGGGCCACGATCATCCCCGGCCTGGCGGACATCACCGCCAAGGCCTACAGCCTGCAGATGCTCTCCGACCTCTATCTTCGTGGTGAATCCATTGCCGCCAAGGCCAAGGAGGTGTTGGAGAAGAAGGCCGGGCCTTCCACCGGTCAGGGACCAGAGAAGTGTGTCGCTGTGCTCTTTGCCGAACATGCCGATCAGAGTATCACCGCCATGCTGGCGCGGATTCGTGCGCTCAAGGAGTCGGCCAAGACCAGCTATGTCGCTGCTGCCAATGAAATGAACACCACGGTCGCCTATCTCAACCACATGCAGCGAATGGAGGTGCAGATGGCCGCCGAGATTACCCGGCGCTATGGCAAGGATCTGGCCGCGAGGATGCAGTTGTGATGAGCAGGATAAAAACGATGAAGATGTGGGCCTTTATTCCCCTGGTGCTGGTCACCATGCTCCTCTCGGTCAGCTCAGCCCTAGCCCTGGATATGGAGTATTACACCTACGGGGGCTTCAATCCCATTGTTCAGGCTTTCGTCCGTATTGCCCTGATCTTCAGCGATGCCAGTTATCAGGGGCTCATCTTTGTGATGACGGTCATCGGCATCATGGCCGGGGCAGCGGCCTGGATCGCCCGGGCCACCACCGGGGCCCGGATCATCCCTCTGACCTGGACCGTGCCGGTGGTCTTCGGCGCCATCGTCTATTTGGCCGTCTTTGTCCCCAAGGGCCATATTACCGTCTATGACCCGGTCTTGAACCGGTTCCAGACGGTGGGTGATATCCCGGATGCCATCGTCTTTACCGCCGGGACGCTGAACCTGATTGAGCGCGGCCTGGTAGACATCATCGATACCTCGGCGGCTCCTGATGCTGCTTATACCCAGACTGCCGGTGGTATCGGCTTCAAAACCCTGGAATCGGTCAAGGGCTCTTCTCCCAAGGACAACTATGCCCGCACCTCCATGATCCGCTACGTCAAGGACTGCGTCACCTTCGAGCTGATGCGGCCGGGCACCACCCTGTCCCTGGATGACCTGCGCAACACCAGCGCCGATTTCCTGGTCAATCTGGCCCAGGCGGTCAACCCCTCGGTCTATACCGTCTACTACGATGCCGCGAGTCCGGCCGGAACCGCTATGAGCTGCACCCAGGCCTGGACCAACCTGCAGCCGATCTATGCCACCGCCGCCAACTACAGCGAGGCGGTCCGCAAGGTCTGCAGCAAGGCTTATTACGATCCCAGCAGCTCCACCGAGCTGGCCACCTGCCGCAATCAGATCTCAAATACCCTTAACTTCACCACCGGCACAGCAGTCACGCCGGAGCGGATCATCCAGCAGCGGCAGATTGCCGAAATCCTCTACAACTTCTACTTCCAGGATGATGTAGAGACCTCCATGCTGATGGAGAGCGATCGGAAAATCACCACCTCGGGGCTGGGGATCGGTTTGACCATGAACGAGTGGATCCCGGTCATCCGGGCAGTGATGACCGCCATTGCCATTGGGGTGATTCCGTTCCTGGTACTGTTTCTCCCCACCCCGATTGTCGGCAAGGCCGCCTCGGTGATGCTGGGATTCTTTGTCTTCCTTTCCACCTGGGGCGTGACCGATGCGGTGATCCACGGGGCGGCCATGGATTATGCGGCCCGCAACTTCGAGGAGGTCCGGCAATCAAACCTCGGCGTCTATGCCATGGCGGCCCTGCCTTCGGTCTCCACCAAGATGTTGGCCATGTTTGGGGTCATCCGCTCCGCCGGGATTATGCTGGCGAGCCTCTTTTCGATGATGCTGATCCGCTTCGGTGGCCATGCCCTGGCCATGCTGGCCGGCAATCTGAGCAGTCTTGTCCAGGGAGCCGGCAGTCATGCCGGAGCCTTGTTGACCCCGGATGGGCTTTCATCCGCCATGCGTCAGCAAACCAAGGCCGCTGGCCTGTTGGACGGGATGGCCGAGCATCGCTTTGCCAACCTGGCGGCCGCTGAATCCTGGGGATTACACAAGTCAGTTGGCGGGCATACCGCAGCCATGAATGCCCGCAGGAGTTTACAAAAATCAGGGCAAATTCCACCCATGACCTCACAGGGTGACTTTGCCACCATGATGGCCTCGGCCAATCAGAGCGTCGGCACCGCATCCGGGCCGGTGACCGTCTCCACCAGCCCGGATGGCACTGCGACCCGGATGCGCTCTGAATCAGTCAATCCCGATGGTTCTTCCAGTGTCGTCACCCTTGGCCCTGGTGGCACAGGTACACAGGACGACATCCTTGCCGCCGGCAAGGCCTCCTATGCGGTGGATGGTTTTGGAGTCAGAAACACAACCCAGGCCTCAGTTCATGGCCTTGACCCGGTCAAGGTTGGCGCTATGGCGGTGCAGCAGAAGGTGGCTGGCGCCGCCAAAACTCTGGGCAGTGACAGCAACTGGGGGATGCTCTGGCAACAGGTGCAGAGGGATAGCCTTTCCGGCGGAGAAAACAGGAGTTACTCCGACACGCTCAACAACTCTCTCAGCAACAGTTGGAAGCGGGCCTTTAATGATCAATCCAGCTTTATCCACTCGCTGGATGAAACTCAGAGAAACCAGTTGCAAGGAATGCTGGGATCTGGTGGCGAAATCAAAGGTGCAAGAATTGGCGCCAATGGACAACTTTCGATAGTTGGAAGCGACGGAGAAAGAGTAACTTTTAATATTTCTGAGGACACAGCCAAAGCCTTTTCGCGAGACGAAGCCAAAGTACGCGCTGAAGCAGTCGCCCAGACATTCAGCAATGGCCGTGGATTGGATTACCTTGCCAATGTGGCCAAACGTATCGGGGCTACGGAGGCTTACTCCATCATTGATGAGGCCCGGACAATCAGTAGATCACAGGAATCCTATGGTGCAGATCTGACTACGGCCCTGGTGAAGAATTACGCTCGAGAGCGCTATGGCGAGGAAACCCCGGAGACGATCCGCAAAACCATCAGTGATTTCAACAGCTATGTCACCCAACACGGTGCAGCCGGGGTCAATAATATGCGTGACATTGTCAGTGGCTTTGTCAGCGGGCACGGATACGGCTGGGGCAGTACCCAAGCAGAGGTGCAAGGAACCATCCACAGCACCCGGAATCGGATCCATGATCAAGGGTTGATGAAAGGTTATGTCGATCAATCTGCTGGATCAGTTCGCTCCAATACTGCTGGCATTACCGAGGGAAGCATCCAGCCCCCCGAAAGTCCCCTCCCGTTACAAAAGCCGGACGGGACGCGAACCATAACTGCCGCTGATAATCTGCGGAGTGTCAATCGTCATGAAGAATCAGGGCAAGGTCGAATCCGCACCGATATGAAAGGGATGGCCACCGAGGGTATTGGTAAGGTGTTCAAAGGGGTGGTGGACAGCCAGGGGAATCGACCGACGTCAGAAGGGTACTTTCAGGCGCCACCAGAGAATAAATTAGCTCCGGGCGAAGGAAACCCCGGAGCTGTAGTGGAGATACATAAGAGGAGATGAGCTATCTTCGAAAAGAAGAGGACAAAACGACTTAGCTATCATCCCCATGATAAATATTCCCTGGATAGGATCGCCAAGAGAAACAAAACTCCGGCTCTTCTTTGATATCAGAAAACAAATCCTCAGTGTTCGAAATGGTTTTCCAAGAAGCTGCGATACTGGATGCCAACCCACTTGCGGAAAAAGGTCGCACCGGCACCGATTCATCCATCAACCGGCCACAAGACTGGCACATCGCGCTGTCTTCGGACTCGTACCCACAGTGGGGGCAGATGGTGGTCCAATTGGTCTGATCAGACATGGCTGGTCTCCGAAGTGCTGGTTGCGGAATGATCAATGCCGGTTCGTGTGCAGAGAATACGTTTCTAGCTAACCCTTATCATGTTTCCGAAAAAAGTCAAACCATCGGAAATAGCCTTGCAACTGACAGATACGAGGATTGAGGTGGATCAAAAAGAACGAAAGCCCTTTGCATTGTTTCCGCTCCTGGCCGGTTTACTGCTCTTCTTCGCGATGAGCTTTTCGTCGCCAATTACCGCCGGGGCAACCGTTGCTGCCTATATGGATGTTCAGGGGCACCTCCATTACATCCAGGACAAGAGCAATCGAACCAACAAGAAGATCGCCATCAAACGACTTGTCCCACGATCAGCGGGAATTTTTTCCTCGCAAACGATCAACGACTTCATCCAGGCAGCCGCCACCGAACACGGGGTTGATCCCTTTTTGATCAAGGCCATCATTAAGGCTGAATCGAATTTTAACCCCACCGCTATCTCGCCAAAAGGCGCCCAGGGGTTGATGCAACTCATGCCGGCAACGGCCAGGGATCTCCAAGTCGCCGATCCCTTTGATCCTCAAGCCAATATCACTGGTGGTACCAAATACCTGCGTTCCTTGCTCGACAGCTTTGGATGGGATATAGAACTCAGTCTCGCCGCCTACAACGCAGGACCGGGTAATGTCAAAAAAACAGTCCCCAATATCCCCGAAACCAGGGAGTATGTGGCGAAAGTGTTGGGCAATTACCAATCCTATCAAATGAAGAGGTAAATCGACCCATTACTCAATACGGCTGTGCGCCACAGTTCACTATCCCAGGCCCTTGTCACGGGGCAGCGGAGCCATCAAACATCCTTTCCTTCTGATTCCCCCTGAAGCATCTCCATCAACTCCGCCTGAAACGCCTCATCCCGCATCAATTTCTTGGCCAAGGCGTGGCACAGTGCGCTTGCGAGTCCATTCATGTCCGGGGACTCGACATCCATGGTGATTTCGCCATCCTCGGAGGCGGTGAGGATGAGTGCAGCCTGATTGTTGTTGAGTTCCATGTCAATGCTCCGTCATTTGCGCTTTATACAAGATTTCATCGGGATAGATTTCCAGGGAATCACCTGCCTGGAGCGGAAATTCCTTGGGTAACTGGGTCTGGAGCACCCCAAAAACCGTCTCGCCCTCAATGAGTTCCACCTCCAGGTCCAGATAGCCGCCATCGGCACGAACATTCTTGCCGGAGCCTATGCGAAAAAAGACCCGAATGGTGACCACATCGCCAATATGCAGCTGCTGAAGATCGACTCCTGGGTAGTCAGGGAATTTGTTGGGGTAATAATCCGGCACCTTGGCATTTTCCATGCTGAAAACATGGTAGCCGTTTTCCAGGATCTCCTTGAAAAAGGGAAAACTGTCGTTTGGTGCGGGGAACTTCAAAATGTTCTTTTTTTTCATTGCGTTGGTCGCCGGGTACAATTAGACACAATCGGAGGCTACGGGATCTGTTGAGGCACGGGACATACACCTTGCCACAACCAGCTTGAACGGCTCAAGGCGAAAAAGAATAGCCTGTATAACAGGAAGTCAATGCCCCGGCCAGGGCAAACACTGCAAACGCACCAGGGCAAGAAAAGGATAGGAAGCATGAACCACGTCACCCATACCACCATCGTCAATTTCATCTGGGGGATAGCCGACGACGTGCTTCGCGATGTCTATGTCCGTGGCAAGTATCGAGACGTCATCCTGCCGATGACGGTTATCCGCCGTCTGGACGCCCTGCTGGAA
Source organism: Desulfobulbus sp. (assembly GCA_028684915.1). Next base: position 36,588 of record JAQUEZ010000007.1, on the reverse strand, counting down.
CCAACCAAGGACGCAGTCCTTGCCATGAAGGAGCAGTTGGACAAGGCGGGCATCGCCAATCAACATGCCGCGCTCTGTCAGGTCGCCGGGGAGGCCTTTTACAACATCTCGCCCTTCACCCTGCGCGATCTCAAATCCCGCGCCAAACAGCAGCAGCTCAAGGCCGATTTCGAAGCCTACCTGGACGGCTTTTCCGCCAATGTGCAGGAAATTCTCGATAAATTCAAATTCCGTAACCAGATCCCCACCCTGATCGAGGCCGACATCCTTGGTCATCTCATTGAAAAATTCCTCGACGCCCACATCAATCTCAGCCCCAAGCCCGTGCTGGACGTGGACGGCAACGAACTGCTGCCCGAGCTTGACAACCATGCTATGGGCACCGTCTTTGAAGAGCTGATCCGTCGTTTTAACGAGGAGAACAACGAGGAGGCCGGCGAGCATTTTACCCCCCGCGACGTGGTCAAACTCATGGCCGATCTTATCTTCCTGCCGGTGGCGGACCAGATCGAATCCGCCACCTACCTGGTGTATGACGGGGCTTGCGGCACCGGCGGCATGCTCACCGTGGCGGAGGAACGCCTGGTCGAATTGGCCAACAGCCACGGCAAGGCTGTTTCCATCCATCTTTTCGGCCAGGAGGTGCAACCGGAGACCTATGCCATCTCCAAGGCCGATCTGCTGCTCAAGGGCGAAGGCGCCGAGGCCGAGAACATGAAATACGGTTCTACGCTCTCCAGCGACGCCTTTCCGTCCCAGGAATTCGATTTCATGCTCTCCAATCCGCCCTACGGCAAGAGCTGGAAGACCGATTTGGAGCGTCTGGGCGGCAAGGGCGACATCAAGGACCCGCGCTTTGTCGTCCAGCACAACGGCGATCCGGAATTTACCATGATCACCCGGTCCAGCGACGGCCAGCTCATGTTCCTGGTCAACAAGCTGGCCAAGATGAAGCACTCCACCAAATTCGGCAGCCGTATCGCCGAGGTCCATAACGGCTCGTCGCTGTTCACCGGCGACGCCGGTCAGGGCGAAAGCAACATCCGCCGCTGGATCATCGAAAACGATTGGCTGGAGGCGATCATCGCCTTGCCGGAAAACATGTTTTACAACACCGGCATCGCCACCTACATCTGGGTGCTGACCAATCGCAAATCCGAGGAGCGCCGGGGCACGGTGCAACTCATCGATGCCACCGCCTGGTCGGTGCCGCTGCGCCGTAATCTCGGCAAGAAGAACTGCGAATTTTCCGAGGAGCAGATCAGGGCCATTTGCGATCTGGTGGTGCGGCCCAAGGCCACCGAGCAGTCCAAGATTTTTCCCAACAAGGCCTTTGGCTACTGGAAGGTGGTGGTTGACCGGCCGCTGCGCCTTGCCATCGACTTGAGTCCGTCCCGGCTGACGCAATTCGAACGCATCTGTGCCCAAAATAATGAAGAACCCTTGGCCCGACTCGCCCAAGGTCTCGCCGAAGTTGCCGGGATTGGCCCGCATCTGGACTGGAACGTCTTTACCGATCTCTGCGAACAGCATGCCGCCCAACTTGGCCTCAAGCTGACCGCCAAACGGAGGAAACTGCTGCAAGCGGAGCTCTGCGACACCAGCGAAGAAGCCGCCGCAGTCATCAAAAAGATCCACAAAAAAGGCACAACGCCCGACCCCATCCACGGCCTGTCCGCGGTCGAGGTAGAGGGCAAGCCCCGTGTGGTCGAATACGAACCCGACACCGGCCTGCGCGACAGCGAACAGATTCCCCTCTTGGAAGACGGCGGCATCGAGGTCTTTTTCCGCCGGGAGGTGCTGCCCTATACCCAGGATGCCTGGATCGATGCGGACAAAACCCAGATTGGTTACGAGATCTCCTTTACCCGCCATTTCTACAAGCCCGCGCCCACCCGCACTCTGCAAGCAATCAAGGCCGATATCTATGCCCTGGAGCAGGAAACCGATGGGTTGTTGGAACAGATTGTCGGCGAGGCGGAGCAATGAAAAAACAAATGCTTCCCCAGGCTGCCCACAAAGGGCGGACACCTTCCGCCGACCCCTTGATTGGCGACATTCGTACGCTTATCGAAGAAACCCGTTCGGCGGTTGCCGTGACCGTCAACACCGCGATGACCCTGCTCTACTGGCGGATTGGCAAGCGCATCTATGAAGATATCCTCGGCAACCAACGAGCGGGCTATGGCGATGAAATTCTCGCCACCCTGTCGCGACAATTGACCACCGATTATGGACGCGGGTTTTCTGAAAAAAGCCTGCGCCACATGATCGTGTTTTCCGAGACCTTTCCCGAGCTGGAAATTGTCTCTACGCTGTCGAGACAATTGAGTTGGTCCCATTTCAAGGAGATCATCTACCTGAAACAGCCCCTGCAAAAGGAATTCTACGCCGAAATGTGCAGGGTGGAGCGCTGGAGTGTCCGCACCCTCAGGGACAAAATCGCTTCCATGCTCTACGAACGGACAGCTCTTTCCCGCAAGCCGGAAGCGTTGGCGCGCACGGAACTGGAATCCCTGCGTGAACAGGACCTTTTGACGCCGGGTTTGGTGTTCCGCGATCCCTATGTGCTCGATTTCCTCGACTTGAAAGACAGCTACAGCGAAAAAGATCTCGAATCCGCCATCCTGCGGGAGATAGAGTCTTTTCTGCTGGAGTTGGGGGCGGGGTTTTCCTTCATCGCCCGGCAGAAGCGGATGACCGTGGACGGCGATGACTTCTACCTGGACTTGCTGTTCTTTCACCGTGATCTCCGGCGGCTGGTCGCCGTGGAACTGAAGCTGGACAAATTCCGTCCCGATCATTTCGGCCAAATGGCCCTCTATCTGCGCTGGCTCGACAAACACGAACGCAAACCCGGCGAGGAATCGCCGCTGGGCATCATCCTCTGTTCCGGCAAGGATGATGAGCGCGTCGAACTGCTGGAACTGGGCCAGGCCGGCATTCATGTGGCCGAATACCTCACCGAACTGCCGCCCAAAGAGATCTTGCAGCACAAACTCCACGCCGCCATCGAGCAATCACGGCTGCGGCTGGAGAACCGGGAGGCGGAGTGATGCAGTTGAAGCCGTATCCGGAATACAAGAAAGCGGGAGTGAGTTGGATAGGCAGTATTCCCGCTCATTGGCCCGAAAAGCGGGCAAAGTATTTCTTCAAAGAAATCGACGAGCGTTCACAGACGGGCGACGAGGAAATGCTTTCGGTCTCACACATCACAGGTGTGACACCCCGCAGCCAGAAGAACGTGACCATGTTCAAGGCAGAGTCGAATGTCGGCCAAAAGCGTTGCCAACCAGGCGATGTGGTGATCAACACCATGTGGGCCTGGATGTCTGCATTGGGCGTCTCGAATCATGCCGGAATCGTCAGCCCCGCCTATGGTGTTTACCGACCAATCAATGATCAAGAGTACGATACCTACTACCTCGACCACCTGTTGCGGATTGAAGGGTACCGGTCGGAATACATCTGCCGATCAACCGGTGTCCGCTCCTCCCGGCTCAGACTCTATCCCGATAAATTTCTGAGCATGCGGGTTATCTGCCCTCCATGGGAAGAACAACAGGCAATTGCGAAATTCCTGAAGGCGCAAAACCTGTTGTTCCGTAAATTCATCCGCAACAAACGGCGGTTGATTGAACTGCTCAAAGAGCAGAAGCAGCACATCATCAACCAGGCCGTGACCCGAGGGATTGATCCCAACGTCAAACTCAAGCCAAGCGGCGTGGAGTGGATTGGAGATATTCCGGAGCATTGGGATTCACGGAAACTACTTTATGCAAGCACTCTTGTTGTTGATGGCACTCACTTTAGTCCACCAAATAGTGAAACTGGTGATTTTTTGTATATAACTGCAAAAAATATCAAAGAAAACGGGGTGGTCACCGAGAACGCCACATACATAAAAACGGAGGATCATGCACCAATCTATAGGCGTTGCCCCGTAAAAAAAGGGGATATTTTGTACATCAAAGATGGGGCTACTGCAGGAATTGCCTGCGTCAATCAGATTGAAAGTGAATTTTCGCTCTTATCGAGTGTCGCCCTAATAAAGCCAAAACCCTCATCAATCAGTGCGTCTTTTCTTGCTTATCAGCTAAACTGCCAACTGTTGAAAAGGTTCGTTTTGAGGAATCTTGTCGGTGGAGCAATGACAAGATTTACTATTGATCTGATAAAAAAATTTCCTATCCTCTGTCCACCTATTGAGGAGCAATCAGATATTATAAAACATATTCTGAAAGAGATTGAACCAATAGACCAAGCCATTGCCCGCGCTCAACGCGAAATCGAACTGATGCGCGAATACCGCGACCGCCTGATTGCCGACGTGGTCACTGGCCAGGTAGACGTGCGCGGCATCGAAGTGCCGGAGATCGCGGAAGAAGAACTGCTGGCGCTGGAAAAGGGCTCTACTGAATCCGATGACGTGATCGATGCTGATGAGGATCTGAAGGTCGAGGAGTGAGCTGTCAATCTGTGATGACCGCCAAGGCGTAAAGGCACGTTACAGAACTCGCACCGCCGGTGCGAGAAATTCTCCAGCCTGTGGTTGGAGAAATCAAGGTGTGCAACCACCAGTTGCACCAGGCAACCGGGGTAATGCATGTTGGGACACTGATATGAAAACAGATACAACGGAAAAAGGACTGGAAAGCCTCATTGTCCAATCGCTGGTCGATCAAGCCGGGTATGTGCAGGGCGACCCGAAGGACTACGACCGCGAACACGCCGTTGACCTGGTCCAGCTGCTCAACTTCCTCGCCACAACCCAGCCGGAAACCTTTGCCCACCTGGATATTGAACAGGAGGGGTCGAAACGAACCCAGTTCCTCCACCGATTGCAGGGCGAGATCGCCAAGCGCGGGGTTATCGAGGTGTTGCGCGGCGGCATCAAGCATGGCCCGGCCACTATCGATCTCTTTTACGGCAATCCCAGCCCTGGCAATGCCAAGGCGGTGGCACGGTTCGCGGCCACCATCTTCAGCGTCACCCGTCAGCTTCGCTACAGCCGCAACGAAACCCTGCTGGCCCTTGACCTGGCCATCTTCATCAACGGTCTGCCCGTGGCCACCTTTGAGCTGAAGAACAAACTCACCAAGCAGACCGTGGCCGATGCGGTCGAGCAGTACAAACGCGACCGCGACCCCAAGGAACTGCTCTTTCAGTTCGGCCGATGCATGGTCCATTTCGCCGTGGACGACCATGAGGTGCGGATGTGTACCCATCTCAAGGGCAAGCAGTCCTGGTTTTTGCCGTTCAACAAGGGGCACAACGACGGCGCCGGCAATCCACCCAACCCCCATGGCCTGGCCACCGATTACCTTTGGAAGGAGATCCTCACCAAGGAGCGCCTGACCGACATCCTGGAAAACTATGCCCAAGTGGTGGAGGAGAAGGACGAAAAGACCGGCAGGAAGAAACGAAAACAGGTCTTTCCCCGCTACCATCAGTTGCAGGTAGTGCGGTTGCTGCTGGCAAAAGCCGCTATCCAGGGTATCGGCAGGCGGTATCTGATTCAGCATTCCGCCGGCAGCGGCAAGAGCAACTCTATTGCCTGGCTGGCGCATCAGCTGATCAGTCTGCGGCGAGAAGGTCGGGACCTGTACGATTCCATCATCGTGGTCACCGACCGCCGCATCCTTGATAAGCAGATCCGCGATACCATCAAGCAGTTCGCCCAGGTCAAGGCCACGGTCGGCCATGCTGAGCGCTCGGGAGACCTGCGGGACTATATCAAGGCGGGCAAGAAGATCATCATCACCACGGTGCAGAAGTTTCCGGTCATTCTCGATGAGATCGGCAACGAGCATCGCGGCAACCGCTTTGCCATTCTCATCGACGAGGCCCACTCCAGCCAGGGTGGCCGCAACGCCGCCAAAATGAACATGGCCTTGGGCAACTCCGGAGAGGATGAAGAAGAGACGGTTGAGGACAAGATCAACACCATCATGGAAGGCCGAAAAATGCTGACCAACGCCAGCTATTTCGCCTTCACCGCCACGCCCAAGAACAAGACCCTGGAAATCTTCGGCGAACCGGCCCCGCAGCCCGACGGCACGGTGCAGCACCACCCCTTTCACAGCTATTCAATGAAGCAGGCCATCGAGGAAGGATTCATCCTCGATGTGCTCAAGCACTATACCCCGGTGGGCAGCTATTATCGCCTGGCCAAGACTGTGACCGACGATCCGCTCTTTGACGCCAACAAGGCGCGGAAAAAGCTCCGGCGTTATGTGGAATCGCACGAGCACGCCATCCTCGAGAAGGCTGAGATCATGGTAGATCATTTCCACGAGCAGGTGCTCGGCCAGCGGAAGATCGACGGCAAGGCGCGGGCCATGATCATCACCGGCGGCATCGAGCGGGCAATTCAGTATTTCCACGCAGTCAAGGCCTATCTCAAGGAGCGCAAGAGCCCCTATCTGCCCATCGTCGCCTTCTCCGGCGAACATGAATACGGCGGGGCCAAGGTGACCGAGGCCACCTTGAACGGGTTTCCGAGCAGCCGGATTGAAGACAACATCCAAGAGGATCCATACCGCTTTCTGATTGTGGCCGACAAATTCCAAACCGGCTACGACGAGCCGCTCCTGCACACCATGTACGTGGACAAGAAGCTCTCCAGCATCAAGGCGGTGCAGACCCTTTCCCGGCTCAACCGCGCACGGCCGCAGAAGTACGACACCTTTGTGCTCGATTTCTTCAACGACTCGGACACCATCCAGAAATCGTTCGAGCCCTATTACCGCACCACCATCCTCAGCGACGAAACCGACCCCAACAAACTCCATGATCTCCAGGCCGCCTTGGAAGGCTACCAGGTCTATTCCCAGGAACAGATCGATGAACTGGTGGCCCGATACCTGAGCGGGGCGGATCGCGACCAGTTGGACCCGATCCTTGATGCCTGCGTGGCCAGTTATACCGCTGATCTGGATGAAGATGGCCAGGTCGATTTCAAGGGGAAGGCCAAGGCCTTTGGCCGCACCTACGGATTTCTTGCCTCGATCTTGCCGTATTCCAATGCCGGCTGGGAAAAGCTGTCGATCTTCCTCAATTTCCTGGTGCCCAAGCTGCCGGCACCCAAGGAGGAGGACTTGTCACAGGGTATTCTCGACGCCATCGACATGGACAGCTACCGGGTTGAAAAGCTGACCACCAGGAACATCGGCTTGACCGACGGGGATGGTGAACTGGACCCGTTTACCAGCGGTGGCGGTGGCCACAAACCCGAAGCGGATATGGAGCAGCTCAGCAGCATTATCCAGGCCTTTAACGACCAGTTCGGCAATATCGAATGGAAAGACGGCGACAAGATCCGCAAGGTCATTGCCGAGGAGATTCCCAGCAAGGTCGGCGCCGACACCGCCTACCAGAACGCGATGAAAAACTCGGACAAGCAAAACGCCCGCATCGAACACGACCGGGCCTTGCAGCGGGTAATGATCGAATTGCTGTCCGATCATACCGAGCTGTTCAAGCTGTTCAGCGATAATCCTTCCTTCAAGAAGTGGTTGGGGGATACGATATTTGGGGTAACGTATCAAGTGGTGGGGCGAGGTGGTGCCCCGAGCGAAGTCAGATGAAGGGGATCCATCTTCACTTCGCTCAAGCCAAGGAGTGAGAATGAATCAACAGGCGCAGTCATCACCAAGAGAACATCATTTCTACGTTTCAATAGCCAAGTTCCTTTATCACCACCCGGAGTATGGCATTGTTTCCGTTGATGACCCCATAAAGATCAAGGATGCGGGCCGGTACGGGCTTACCCCTCTTATCCTCTATGGGGTAACCGTTGCCGGGTTGCCCATCCGGTGGATGACCTTCACTTCAGTCGATCAACCCAGGGCTTTCCTGGAGGTTCTTCTGGAGGCCTGGTTGAATGCCAAGGGCTTGCGCGGTCGACCGGATATCCTGCGGATCAACCGTCACCTCGCCCATGCCGACCCGGAATTGGCACGGGAAATGGCAAAATTCGGAGTCCGGGTCGAGGTCGCCGATGCCAAAGAGAAATCTCTTCCAGCTTCCCTGCGCTCAGCTCAAGACTTCAGCCGGTGGCTGTTGAGGAAGTACAACGGAAAAGACCGGTCTCTTTCCGGGGCCATCCAGGACCTTTGCCGGGACGCTCAGGATGACCACGATTTTTATGTCAGAGGCGGTTTCAGAGGCGTGAACAGCCGCGAGATTGAAGACAGAATCCAGCAGTGGCTTGCCTTACCAGCGCAAGTGCCGGTTCCAACAGTGACCAAGGGACTCGATTGGAAATCCGGCCCTTGGCTCTCTTCCTGGGAAGCCTCCCTTCCACCCGCTCAGCCTCGTTATCTCAGCCATGACGGATTTGGTGGCAGGCCCTGTCTGATGACAGGAGAGATGGCCCCAGAGGATATTATTGAGGAGGATGGTTTCTGGGCCGACAGTGTCTATGACAACGCGGCCGAAATCGCCAAGAACCTCGTGGCCTGCTGGCCCAATCCGCCCGCAGAGATTGCCAAATGTGTCGGAATCACTCTGCGGGAACTTCAATGGTTCATTTCGGGAAAGGCTCCCCTTGACCGCCAAGCGCGTTTCGCCTTAGAAACCTTGCTCGGTATCGAATACGACGAAATCATTGCCAGATATGTAGGGGCCGGCCCTTATGTCCTGGTAGCCCGCAAACCACTGGCCCTCAAGGAAATCTATGACGGTATTTCAGACGGTGGAAATGCAGAGCCCTGTGAGATTCTCCCTCGCCAGGGAGCCGCAGACCCAAGTTGGCGATACGTGTTGATCAACACGTATGGAGAGCCCCCGAGCGTTGTGATGGCACCTCGCGGAGCAAAAATCACGGAGCGCCTTCCGGACTTGCTTATGAATTATGCCGGTATCACAACTGTCTCTCCAGAATTCTACCGGGATGTCGTTTCTACCTGCGCCCGGGCCTGCCGTGAACCTGCCGCCAACATCCGAGAGATGAAAGACTTTGTGAAACGCTACGAAGCGCACTGGGCAGATTGCGCCTGGCAGCCGGAGTGATCCTGTCTGGTTGAGTCAAAGCGCAGGGATTGAGATCAGTGAAAACGATAGATACGCCATTCGGGCAGAAAAAATTGGGCCGGAAATACATCAAGAGCTTCGCAAGCGGTATCGCCCATATGTTTGCCTGTTCCGCCCAGCATTATGCCTGGCTGGCGTATCAGCACCAGTTGCCGACGGTGACAATTGACCTTCTTGAACTGCGAATCGAACCCGCTGAATTCGACATTGAAAGGAACCGGATTCTTGCCCGGATGTGTCAGAGAACACTCCTCCGAAACGCCGGACAACTGGCACCACCTGGCGCTGTGGTTACCGCGGTTCTCTCTGCCCACTTCGGGATTGATGACTATTTGGAGGATGGCCGTTCTGCCTCAATTGGCAGGTCCGTTTTCACTGTGATCCTGACTGATGACCGAGACAAGGAGTGGCGTGTTGATCAAAAAGAAGAGAGAATCTTAACTGATGGTTAGCAGATGCAACGCTAACCAATTTTCCAAGAGCAAGGCCCCCCGTTTCTTCTTTCTTGGTTTCTTCCATCACGCCGTTTCTTCTTTCTTGGCCGAAGGCCCTGGTTCTTGCCTTTCTTGACCCGTTAAGCCGGCAATAAAAAACGGCTGCCCAACCGTCATGGTCGGAGCAGCCGTTGGCGTTGCTGGAGTTTCTTCGTTTCTTCAAATTATTCTTGGTCGGTTACCGGCTCTTCACAACGGCACCCTTTCCCGACCTTCTTGGTTGGATGGCAGGAAAAACTCCAGTCAACCTGATCGGGTGGCAAGGTCGAATGGACCGTGCCTATGGTGAGCCCGCAATGGTGTTGCACACACTGTTTTGCGGTTGCGAGTGAAGCCGCTTCGATGCTGAATTCACCAGCGAACTCAAAAACCACCGGGATTTTGTACCTTCTTATGTTCGTCATCTGCCCCTCCTCTCACGCCGCCACCGGGAATTCGTTCGTTGCGGGAACATCTTCCTCAGCACCAACAATCCCGGCCTTGTCGATGACAAAGTCGGCAGCATGCTGGGCCTTGGCAGCAGCGGTGAAGATGGCTTTGCTGTCACCCTGGAGGATCTGCAGCCAGTGGTGGATATACTCCGGATGGCGCATGTTCTCAAAAGGGATGCCGGTATGAGCACCAAGGAAGGCGGCGCCGATTTCGGCGACCAGTTCCTCAAAGGCATAGCCGAGATCACCGAAGCGGGTGCCGAAGGTACGGTTCAATCGGCTGGGATGGCCTGACCAGTGGCAAATCTCATGGTAGCCAGTGCTAAAATAAAAATCACCATGCGCGAAGCTGGACCGATGGGGTAGCAGCACCATATCCGGCCCCGGCAGATAACAGGCCTTGTTGCCGCCATGCTTCAGATTCGGCAGGCCAAGGATCTGCTCCGCTAGTTGGTTGCATTCGTCCAGACCCGGAGCCTCTTCTTCGACCAGCGGCGGTAGATCCAGCCCCTCGCACTGCTCCACGTTGAACACCGTGTAGCTGCGGGCAAAAGGGATCAACTTTCGCTCCTGTTCGTCATCGGTCAAGGCATCGGGCTGCGCATCGCCGTCCCGGTCCCTGGCGGGCAGGAACTTCCAGAAAACAATGGACGCTCCTTTCTCACCCTTGCGCACATGGCCGCCTAATTGCTCAGCGTTGCGATAGGTGAGCCAGCGGGGATCGACATGCCCCCAGGCGAGCGCCACCAGGTTGAGCAGCAGGACGTTCATTCCCCGGTAGGCCCGGTTGGTGAGCGCATTGCGGAACGGGCCGTAATGGACCGTCTGCCAGGGCTTGGCCCAGGGATTGACGCCGTCTTCCAGGGCGGTGATGATTTTGGCGGTGATTTCTTCGTAGATGGATATTTTTTGATCTTTCATAATTTCGCTCCTTGGGTGCAGGGAAATTTCATCGGCTCGTCCCCAATGGGTGTCATGCGCTGTGATGACCGGTTTCGGAAAGGGAGAGGATTTCTTCCCCCACGATCAGATGATCGAGCATCCGGACGTCGATCACCTTGAGGATCTCGGTCAGAGTGCGGGTGAGTTCCAGGTCTTCCTTGCTGGGCTGGATACCGCCGGATGGGTGGTTATGGGCGATGATGACCGAGGCTGCATTGAGCGTCAGTGCTTCCTTGACTACTTCACGGGGATGGACCGAGTTGCGGTTGATCGAGCCCCGGAACATCTCCCGCCAGGCCAGCACCTGATGCCGGCTGTCGAGGAACAGGCAGCCGAATACCTCGTGCTCCAGGCCGGCGAGCTTGAGTCCGATGGCTTCCTTGGCGGCGGTGGGAGACAGAATGGCGGCCCCACGCCGGAACTGATACCCGCTGAGCTTACGGGCTTCTGAGAGAATGGTTTCCTTGGGTGCGGGCTGGTAGATGCCGCAGATATCTTTGATGTAGAGCATGTGTGCCTCCTATGGACGAGGCACAGCAGCCCATCGGGGCAGTGCGCCCCGTCAGGGATTGGTTTGAGTGCAAACAGTGGTCAAGCAGCCTGCCGCACCTCGGCCAAGACGAAGTGGCCAAGGTGGGGCGGCTTGTAGAGACGAATGGGTTTATGGTTGATCTCGCCATGACCTTGGCGGTCATAGCTGCCGATCTGGCGATCCTGCCAATAGATCACCCCGGCTTGCAGCCGGAAACGGTTGCCGTCCACATAGGCCACCGCCGTGTTGCCCCGGAGATAGACCCGGCCCCTGATCACCAACTCGTGGCGAACCAGTGCGGTCTGCCCATCGGGGGAACTGATGGTGGTTGTGGTGGTCACCCGGGTTTCCTCGGTGGTGGTAACGCTTTCGCTCTCATCGAGATCGAGCACCGAGGCCAGTTCTCGTTGGCGATACCTGCTCCAGGCGGTGGTGACATCCTCCACCGGCTGCTGGCCGGTGAGGGCCTTGGCCAGCTCATAGAGCATGCTGTTTTCCGATTCGGAGAGAGCAGCCAAGCCTTGACCCGAGAGTTCGCCCTCAACCGCAAGCGAGGTCTCCATCTTCTGGGCCATGAGGCTGAGCGCCTTGTCCTGCATGGTTTCGGCATAGGCCAGGTAGAAGACCCGGACCGGCAGGTTCTGGCCAATCCGCCAACTACGGCGGCTGGCCTGCCTGAGGGTGAACACCGAATAGCCGCACTGGAAAAAGACGATGGTCGGGAAGTCCAAAAGATCCAGACCGGTCTTGACCAGGTTGGGGTTGCAGAGCAGACAGTCGTACTGACCGGTGGCGAGGTTTTCTTTCAGCCAGTCTTCCCGCTGTTCAGGTTTGACCGCCTGCCCCCGCAGTACCAAGGGGGAGAATCCTTTTTCTTGCAGCTTGTCCACCAGGGTGGGCACCAAGTCGCGGGTACCGGTGTGTTCGAGAAAGACCGCCACCTTGCGGCCCTGTTTGCGTTCCGTTGTCAGGATCTCCAACAACCGCTTTTCCTTGGCCAGGAGATTGATCTCCAGGGCCGGAGCCGAGGCGATCAGTTCTTCCACGCCGCCGCGTTCGAGATAAACCCGTTCGCCAAAGCGGCAGCCATCCGGATAGGCCAGGAGGCTTTGCAGCATCTTGCCTAACAGTCGCATATCCCCGCAGGCCAGCGCCTTGCGGGTGGCAGCGACCAGGGTGTTGGAGAGTTCGAAATAATGGGTTTGCAGTGCGTCATCCATTGGGGTGGTGACGATGATTTCTTCGTAGTCGGGCAGGGCCTGGCTGACATCGTTCAATCGGACAAAGGCGGAACGCTCCAAGAGCAGATCCGGCAGCAGCAACGGGGAAATCCCCGGCGCCTCCTTGATCCTGGCCTTACCGGTCTTGCGGCCGATGCTGGCCTGATTCCAGTCCGGGCCCAGATCATTGGCCTTGTAGGTGCGTTCCACCACCCCATAGCGTTCGGCAAAACCGAGGGTGCGGCCGTATTCAAAACCGGCCTGCACCATCTGCCGGGGAAACATCCGCCAGAGGAGATAAAACAAATCCTTCGAGTAGCCGCCCATGAGGGTGCCGGTCAGCGCCAGCACCTTGCGAGAACGGGCGATCAGGCACGACATGGCCTGGCCCTGGGCGGTGCCGCCGCCTTTGAGTTCGTGGACCTCGTCAAGGATGACCAGATCGAAGAACCCTTTGGGGAGATAGCGCTTGATGAACTCGGCCTTGGCATAGCGCCGGTTGCGTCCACCGTCGGCCGACCACATCCAGGCTTGGCAATGTTCGCAGACCGGAGCCTGGTCGTTCAGATTCACCATCACCTGAGCGCCGCAGTCCGGGCAGCAGGATGCACCTTGTCGGACCATGAGGCCGGGCTTGCGCTGGTAGTGCAGCTTGGCGCGCTCCTTGCCCAGCACCCAGATTTCAGTGCCCCGTGGTTTTGCAGGTTTTCGTTTATGATCGAGCAACAGGGTCATGTCCCGGCCGTTGAGGTTGGTGCAGGTGCAGCCGGGCAGGGTTGCTTCCGCCTCCCGGATCCATTTGCGGACCAGATGACCGGGGCATTGGATGAGGATGCGCTTGGTCGGCTTGGGATCGAGCGCGGCCACGGCCAGGCTCATGATCGTCTTACCCGCTCCCATCTCGCCCACCAGGAAGGCGCCTTTGCGGTCCTCCTTGTAGAGCGTTCGGGCAATCGGCAGGATGCCGCAGCGGATCTGGGCCTCAAACGGGGTGCGTTTGAGCTGGCCCAGTTGTTCGCGTGCCTGTGTATCCCACTGGTCCTCAGTCTTGGGCTGATAGACCGGGTGCATGGTGGTGATGACCTGGGACTTGAGTACCTCGCCCCATTGATCGAGAAATTCGCTTAAAGGGATGTCCATCGTCTGTTCTCCATGGGGAAGGCAGACGATCCCCGTCAGGGGAACGAATCCTCCCCTGATAGGGTTTGTATTTGAGTTCGTTTAACCGAGATAACCGAGCCGGATGCCTTCCAGAATCTGCTCTTCCAGTTCCTCCTCCTGCCAACTGATCTTCCAGGCCTGCCGTAGTTGCGGATTGCCAAAGGAGTAGAGCCGTTCCGGTTGCAGGACCTCGTCCCATAACCAGTCACGCCACTCAGGTTTCAGCGGCATGGTGGTGCTGTTGTCCAGACGGTGATAGGCCTGCTCCTTGACCGCCGCCATGTCTTCGCCAAAGACGATGACCGAACAGGCGGTCTCGGCATGCTGGGCCTTGCGTTCGAACTGCTCGGCGCTGATCAGCACCTTGTTGACCACATCGCCAATCTTCCGCGCCCGGATGGAGCGGATGGTTCCCGGGGTGCGTCCCAACTCCAAGGGAGTGGGTTTGATCCCGGAGATGCGACTGAAGCCGCCGCTATAGAAGTGGGCCGAGGTGGCCTGGATCTGGGCCGGGCTGCCGACCAGACTGAGCAAATAGGCCCGCGCCTGATCTGCCTCGATGCTGGCGATGAGGCCGTCGCAGTAGGTGACAAAGCCGTTGCTGCGGATGGTAAGATAGTCGTGCATGATGCCTCCTGAAAAAGAGGGAGACATCCCCACCGGGGAGTGCTCCCCCAATGGGTTGGTGTGGATGAAATTTACAAAAGTTCAGCGGATGATCAGCATCTCAGCCTTAGCCATGTCGATGGCCTTGACCGTGGGCTGATACAGGTCACGGGTGGTGACCATGGTGTCGCCGCTGTTGTTTTCGGCTATGGAGTGTATTTTTTCCGTCTTGTGGACCACGCCCTTGATCACCAGCCGGCGGCCGTCCATCGCAATCTCGCCATTCATGTAACCGCCGGCGAGCATCAGGGCCAGATGGCCGTTTTTCAACGATGCCAAGGGCCGAATGGAGTGGCACTGTCCGGGTGCCAGATCATGGCGGAGCAGATCCTCCAACAGCCCGCTTTTGCGGACCAGGGGGATAGCTTCCCTTGGATCGATCCGGTTGCACGTGAAGGTGCAGGGATGTTTGGGCGCGGGTATTGCCAGCCGTTCCGTACAGTTTGCCAACTGCGGAGCTGTGGCCAGAAAGATCTCCGGCGCCATGCCGGCGATGCAGTTCAGCTCCTGCTCCATTTTGGCCGCCTTGGCCTTGGTCACTAGCGAGCGTTTTCGCCCGATCACCAAACACTGATGGAAGGTGTGGAATTCCTCTTCCGGAAAGGCGTAGACCTGAAGGTCGGTGAAATGCCTGGCCAGGACCGGTGCGCAAGCTGCCAGCACCGTGTAGGGGACAACCAGCACCAGCCAGCCGTCCCTGTGCAGGGTTTCCTGGAAGCGCCTCATAAAGAGCGCTTCCAGCCGCTGGGCCTGGGCCTCCGGTTCCAGACTGTAGTCATAGGGGGGATTGAGGTAGAGCAGGCCAAAGGCTCCGGGTGAAATCCGCATCTCCACCAGGGCGTCTCCCCAAAGGAGATGGTCAATTCGTTGCCGTGCCTCGGTGGCCCGATCATGACCCAGTTCAATGCCATAGGTGATGGCGCTGCTTCCTTCCGCCAGGGCGGCAAGGGTTTGTCCCTCGCCGCAGCAGGGATCGAGGAAGCGGGCGCCGACTTCAAAATCGAGCAGTTGTTTGAGTTGGCCACGGACGCTCTCCGGTGTCGGATAAAAGCCGGCCTTGGCCTGTGAACCCAGTCGTGCCATGGTGTTCTCCTGTGGTGGTGGTGTGTTCAGGGCTTTCTTGTGTGTTCGGTTTCGACCAGGAAATGCATCTGGGCTGTTTGCCCGAGCATAAAGCCATCCTGACCCTCGGTTTGGGCCAGGAGCAATAAGTCGGTCAACAGATCGATGATTCCGGTTTCGAGGGTATCCAAAGGTTCGCCCTTGCTCAGGCAATACTGATCAAGCGCCTGGCGGGCGGATTCGGTGCGTCGTGTCATGGTTATTCTCCCTGGTTGTCATGGATTTCCAGTTGTTGCCAATCGGGGAAGATGGCCTCCAGCACGGTGCGAGCCGCAGTGGTTGTACCGGTGGAAGTCACTAGATCCCGCAGGGCAACAAACAGGACCGGGGCGGCCTGGAGCAATCTGATGTTGCCGGCTTCGTGCCGCACTACCAGCAGACTGCGGCGGTCGCCTTCCTCAGTGGAGATGTCATACCCCAGGTCGCACCATGTCTGTTGCTCATGGCGGGCTTCACGGATGACATATCCACCTTCGGTGTCCGGATGGGATGCGATGGTCCAGGGAAAAGGAGTGCAGAACGATGAGTCTACCTGGGGGTTTTCCTGTTGGTTGGGTAGGTGGTTCATGTGGTGCTCCTGATGATCGGAAGAGAGAGGGCCTGAACCCCACGAATGTGGAGTTCAGGCACGGGGTGTTGTAGTTGCAATCAGTGGCAATCAAAACGGTACGTCGTCAGAGGGTGGTGGTTCCTGGCCGTCTTCCGGCGGGACCGGAATATCGGTTCGTTCGCCGCCACCCAGCATCTTCATCTCACGGGCAATGATCTCCGTGGTGAAGCGGGTGACACCTTCAGAGTCCTGCCATTTGCGGGTCTGCAAGCGGCCCTCCAGGTAGACTCGGGAGCCTTTGGAGAGGTACTCAGAGCAGATCTCAGCCAGACGGCCGAAGGCAACGATGCGATGCCATTCGGTCGATTCCTGTGACTTGCCTTCGTTATCCTTCCACCGTTCGGTGGTGGCGATGCGGAAGGTGGCCACGGCGACCTGAGTCTTGGTGTACCGGGTGTCAACGTCTGCGCCTAAATTGCCGATCAGCATGGTCTTGTTCAACATGAGGGTTCTCCTTGAAGAATGAGAGGGTAGCTCTCCCCACCATGGGAAGAGATCTGGGTGCGATGTGGATAGGAAGCCTGAGTTCAGGCGGCTTTCTTGATCTCCAGGAAGGCGTAGGAGCTGCTCTTCTGGAAATCATTCAGCGAGCGGCCATATCCTTGGAGGAACTGGTTGAGTTGGTCCGTATCCAGCGACTTCCTAGTGCGAACCGCCTTGCGCAGCAGATGGCCGTAAGCCTTGAGCGGACCGCGTTGAACCACGATGGCCAGCAGGTTGCTCTTGCGATAACTGACCTCGGCCTCCAAATCCTTTTGCTGGTGTTGTAGTTCCAGCAGGATCTCGACACTCTCGGTCAGCTCGCGCACCTCCTCGGCCTCGAACTTGGGGCAATCCATGAGGAAGGGGCAGTAACCGCAGAGCGGTCCCGCTTCCATGGAAGGGGTGGCCAGATCGCCGGCGCTGTAGGATTGGTATTGGTTCCAGATGGTGGCGGCCCGATCGATCAGGCCGTGATAGATGGTGTCCTGGGGGGTGTAACCGCCAAAGAGCCGCATCCCCTGATCACCGAAGTTGACCGCCAGGATGGCGCCTTTCTCCACGGTGTAATCGGGGAAGCTGTCGGCCAGCAGTCCCATTTGCAGATAGAGTTGGGTCTCCCATGCGCCGTAGGGGTGTTCCGGGATGTTCTCCGGTGCTTTCACCTCCAGGACTGCCATGGTTTTGCGCACCTCCGAAACGAAGACAAAATCGAGATGGGCCATGACCGGGACAGCGCCCTCATGTCGAACCTCGGTTTGCCGCTGGAAGTTGCTGAATCCGGCAATCATGAAGGCAGCGGCAACCACTTCTTCGGCCATGTGACCGCGTCGCTGCCGCAGCAGGGTGACGAGATCAGCCTCCGGGGCATGGAGTTTTCTGAGAATGGTCTTCCGTGGGCAGGAGCCGATATCGGAAGCCCCGAGATAGGTGCTTCGATCACCGAGCGTTGCCTCGGTCTGTTGGATGGCAAGCTGCTGAAGAGCGGCCTGCAGGGTGAGCATCAACTGGTCTGTCATGGTGGTATCCTCCTGAAAAAAATGAGGGAGGATACACAGATTCCCGCCGAGGGAATGGTATCGCTCCCTCTGGGGTTGGGTGATGTTGTGGTGGTTAAGCTGCTTGCTTCATCCAGGTCTTTTCATTTCTATCCCACTGAAAGCCTGCGGCCTTGAGCAGTTCCTTCTTGTCGAAGAGATGGTCGCCGATAGCGATGATCACCCCTTGACGATGCTCGAAGCTGACGCCGGCGATTTTGGGCAAGTTTGCCGATGGATCGCTCTGATTGGCAGGTGGCTCAGCGGGTTGGCTGGTTGTGGATGCGGGTTTGCTTTTCAGTTGAGGGTTGGATTGCGTTGCAGGTGGCTGTGTTCGTTGCGTTCCCTGAAGGTAGACGTTCTTCAAGAGACCCTTGTAGGCATCGCTGCCGATGGACAACAGTGACATGCACTTTTGGATGGCATCGGTGATGGCCCCTTTCTGGGCATCGCCGACATTGCCTTTGACGATCTGCATCTGTCCTTTATGGGAACCCTTGCACAGCCAATCACCGTCGATCTTCACAAACAATCGAACCTCGGCGACTGCCTGGGTTTCAAAAATCTCCTCCTTGGTTAGTTCGTACCGCCAATTCTCTGGACCGAGCACCTCGTTGACACTGTCAAAGACGTACTGCGGCCGAAAGCCGTACTTGATCTGACCGATCACGTTACCGCTCTTGTCGGTCATTTTGATTTCCTGAATCGCCTCGATGCCAAATGCTCGCAAGCGTTCATTGATGGAATGAATCTGTTCCTGCAATGGTGCCATGGTGTTGCCTCCTTATGAGTTTGGGGAGCAAGACGACATGGCTCCGCCGGGAGCATGACGTAACAGCTCCCGATGGATGAGCGGGGTGGGGTATTGAAAGACCGATAGGATCAGCTTTTACGAGAACACGCAGAGAGAATGCGGCTTCGGAAAGATAGGGAAAGAGCTATCGGTTCAACGGGGAAAATGAATGAAGGGCAAACGAATCGATTGATTCGTTTGCAGGGGTGCGTGCGCAATTCTCCCAAGTCAAAGAAAGACGTTCGCCTCTGCGATTAAACGTCTCTGGCCGGGAAAAGACAGCACCGCGTACTACTGGAGTTCAAAAACACGAAAATCGTGTTCAGCTAAGCCCTGGGAAGGGGTATCTCATTGAAAATGAGTCGGAAATATTGAAATATTTTTATGCTAAAGCTCGAAAAAATCAACCATAAAATGAACTTGTTTGTTTCGGGAAAGAAGTTGAAACAAACAAGTTCATTGCTGACTTGGTGAAAGACGCCGCTTCGACTCAACGCAATAATTCAACGTCAAATCTACGTTGAGTTGCCAACGCCTTTATCGCTCCACCACAGTGGCTATCCCCATTCCACCACCGATGCACAGGGTTGCCAGGCCACTTTTTGCATCCCTTTTTTTCATTTCGTGGAGCAAAGACACCAGGATACGGGCGCCAGAAGCACCGATTGGATGGCCGAGGGCGATGGCGCCTCCATTGACATTTACCTTGCTCATATCAAATCCAAGATCCTTAGCGACAGCGACACTTTGCGAGGCGAATGCCTCGTTGGCTTCGATGAGTTCAATCTCTTCCAATTTTTTGCCTGCCTTGGCCAGGGCTTTGGGAGAAGCGGCGGCAGGACCGATGCCCATGATTTCCGGTTTGACCCCAGCAGAGGCATAGCCGGTAAGTTTGGCCATTGGCTGGACGCCCAATTCCTTGGCCTTATCGGCCGCCATGACGATGATGATTGCCGCGCCATCATTGATGCCCGAGGCATTGGCTGCCGTGACCATGCCGTCGGATTTGAACGCTGGCCTCAACTTGCTGACCTTCTCCAGACTGGAGTCGGGGGTGTAGTGCTCATCGGTATCAAACACCAACGGGTCCCCTTTGCGACGTGGAATCAAAACAGGAACGATCTCATCCTTAAATCGGCCACTGGCGATAGCGACTTCGGCTTTTTTCTGCGATTCGACGGCAAATCGATCAAGCTCCTCCCTGGAAAGGTTCCAGTTTTCGCAGATGTTCTCGGCAGTCACTCCCATATGACAATTGCTCATCGCGCACTGCAGTCCATCATGCACCATCATGTCGACAAGACTGTTCATAGGCGCATTCATTCTGTAACCGAAACGGACTTGCGGCAAGGCGTAGGCGGTGGCGCTCATATTTTCCATGCCGCCGGCCACGATAATGTCCGCATCCCCGCATTGGATGGCTTGCGCGGCCATGACAATGGATTTGAGCCCACTTCCGCAGACCTTGTTGATTGTCACCGCTGGAACTTCCTGGGGTATACCTGCTTTTAGTGCAGCCTGACGGGCAGGATTCTGCCCCAAAGCACCGGTGAGTACGCAACCGAGGATCACCTCATCTACCATTTCCGGTTTAATGCCTGCCCGTTTTAGGGCATCGCTGATGACAATCGCCCCCAATTCCACGGCTGGCGTATCTTTCAGGGAACCACCGAATTTACCAACCGCAGTACGGCAGGCACCAACAAGGACTATTTCACGCATTGTACCCTCTCTTGTTTGAAGATTATGTACCGAACCGGCACCTAGGGAGCACCGGCGTTCAACAAGAAATCAATTAAATCAGATTTAAAGGCACTTAAGCCACCCTATGCTCCACATGCAATGGCCACAGGGAACATGACTGCCGTAACAATCATGTATATCCAAGAGGTTGCTATTGACCAAGTCAGCACAGGGAGCAGAGGCACAACTCCAGCAGGGGGCATAATCAAGTTTTCTCGCCTCAACCCTGAATGCCACAAAGGCTTCTTTCTGCCAGATCATCTCAAGCGATTCTTCTTTGATGGAGCCCAGAACACGCGTTTCCACCTGAATAGCACCATGGTTGACCCGGCTGGGACAGGTATGCCATAAAAAATGACACGGCATGACCTTGCCGTTTTTATCGACAAAAACAGCCTCATCATCGATAAATGGGCATCTCCGTTGGCCATTAACGTAGGCGTAAAGCGGTGGCAGGAAGAGATCGATTCCTCGATTACTTGCCGACCACTGAGCCTTGTAAAAATATGTCTCTACCTCTCCTGTGTCTCGACTGCTCTGCGTCACCAGGTTGGCAAAATGGTAGGCAATATTCTTCTCCTTTGCCTCCTGCCGCATGGCGTCCCCAAGCTGCACAAGAAGTGTATCCGCCGGACTTTTGGAGAATTTAAGTTGAGCAGCTGACAACTGCTCTAAGTTCACCCCTTGAGCCTTGGCTTCCGCAGACCATTTCGAAAAAAGCCTGGTCGCCTCATAACTATTTGGATTAAAAAGGCTTTGATCGGCCAGTGAACCATCGTAGGAAAAGAGGTGACTGGCAATGATGAAATCGACACGACGTTCATCAGCCCACGCGATCAAATCCTGTAGCTGGGGAAGCGTTTTCTTTTGCAGAACCACCTCAATGCCAATGCGAACATGCCGTTGCGATACCTCTCTTGCCTGTATCAAATGGGCAATCGCCTTGGTCACAGAGGAGATTTGATGTCCGCCCTGGTCGCGTTCTTTTGCCTCATCGGCATCCAGATTGTCCAATGACAGGCAGATGGTATCAAGCCCGGCCTCAATCAACCGCACAGCGCGGGGGTGATTGAGCAAAAGTCCATTGCTCTGGAAGCCGATCCGGCCATCGGCCGGCATTGCCGCACGGGCAATGGCTATCATTTCGTCCAAGTCGGGGTGGAGTAGGGGTTCACCAATACCATTGAGCACGAGGAATTCGGTGTGCGACAGCGAGGGCGCCAACTTTTTGAAAAGCGCCAGCGGCAGATCACCCTCCTCAATGCAGCTTCCCTCGGAGAATTTCAAACACATGGGACACTGCAAGTTGCACCGTGTTGTCAGTTCGACATAGACCTTTCTGGGATACAGGGAATTCATGGGGCAAATCAAGGTTGCGATGAAATCAGCCTCAGGCTGTCGGCTTGACGGCTTCAATGGTCGCGGAAACAATGTACTCGGCGAGTGAGGCATCATTGTTCCATTGGCTGATGAGTGCTTTGCTCTCTTCCTTGGGCGAGATGTGGATATTAGCGAAACCCGCCGCCTGCAGCATGCTTTCCAATGCTGCGATTGTCGAAGCTCCCGCAATACATCCGGCATGCAACGCTAAATCAGTGCGAATGTGTTCCGGGAGTTCAGCCATGGCCACGACATCGGCAATAGCCAGCCTGCCGCCTGGCCGCAACACACGAAAGGCCTCAATAAAAACCTGGGGTTTATCTGGCGATAGGTTGATAACGCAGTTGGAGAGGATGACATCCACCGAATTGTCAGCCACCGGCAAGTGCTCAATCTCCCCCATACGAAACTCGACATTGTGATAGCCGCCGACAATGGCATTGGCGCGAGCCTTGGAGAGCATTTCCGGGGTCATATCCACACCGATGACATGACCATGCTCGCCAACCTGACGAGCCGCGAGAAACGAATCAAATCCCGCACCGCTGCCGAGGTCAAGGACCACTTCTCCAGTTTTCAGAGCAGCTATGGCTTGAGGATTGCCGCACCCAAGCCCCAGATTGGCGCCATCCGGGACTGCGGCCAATTCGTCAGCAGAATATCCCATAGTGTGCGATAAATTGGGGGCTGGGCCGCTGCAACAACTTGGGCCACAGCATCCTGATGCAGCAGTACGGCTGTACAATTGGAGGACAGCTTGTCGCACTCCGTCCTTTTCCAATACGCTCATAGTTGCCTCATTCATTCATAGGAATTCGCCAAGAAAAAGAATCAACTGATCCATTCTTCCACTTCGCTTTGTTTCGGGACCCGGCCCACACACTTGACTTCGCCGTTGACGACCACAGCAGGAGTCGAGAAAATGCCCAGCTTGGCTATATCATGAAAATCTTTCACCTTAATGACGGTAGCCAATACGCCTTTCAACGCGACTGCCGCTTCAACCACTTTCTGTGTTTTTTCACACGACGCACACCCGGGACCACAAACTTTAATTTCCATTTTTCCCTCTTAGAATCAGATGATTGTATTAAATAAATATCCGGTAAAAATAATGCCACTGCCCACCACAACGATAAAAGCAGCAATCAGTTTCGGCTTTAAGACTTTCCGAAGAATAATCATCTCCGGAAGAGAAAGCGCAATCACACTCATCATGAATGCGAGCACGGTTCCAAGGGCGGCTCCCTTGCCGAGCAGGGCCTCAACCACCGGTACGATACCTGCAGCATTGGAGTACATGGGGATACCAACGACCACCGCCGCAGGGACCGACCACCAGGCATCTTTGCCCATGATTGATGCCATGAAGTCTTCCGGGACGTATCCATGAATAAAGGCGCCGACCGCAATACCGGCGACAACATACACCCAAACTTTTCCCACAATATCGCGGACCGCGTCGACACCCTGATGCAGCCGATCATACCAGGTGAGTTTCTCTTCAAAAACAATGGCTTCCCCGGCCCGTAATTCCTGCACCCAATCTTCTATCCAGGATTCAAGTTTCAACCGACCAATGACCCAGCCTGAGATCATGGCGATCAGCAGCCCCGTAACGAGGTAGAGAGCAGCCACCTTCCAGCCAAGCAGCCCGTAGAGAAGCACCAGGGCAATCTCATTCACCATGGGCGCCGCGACAAGAAACGAGAAGGTGACGCCAAGCGGCACGCCTGCTTGCACAAAACCGATGAAAAGGGGCACTGCTGAGCAGGAACAAAATGGGGTAACGATACCGAGAACGGCTGCCATCACATTACCAGCTGCTTCACGCTTGCCTGCCAAGTATTTTCGAGTGCGCTCCTGCGTGAAAAACGACCTGATCACGCCGATGACAAAAACGATCAGTGTCAAGAGCATCATGACCTTGGGCGTGTCATACGCAAAAAACTGAACGGCATCCCCGAGATGGCTTCCTTGACGGACATCCAGCAACGAATAAGTCAGGTAAAAAGAGAATGGCTCCAGATTTTTATACATCAAAAACCATATCCCCAAGCAGAGTACGCCAAGAGGTGCAAGTTTGCCCCATTGAACATTGCGCTCGGCAGCGGTTTGACACGCCGAATTTTTGGTGCAATCGCAACCAATAGGTTGAAGTGGTTCCATTTTACGCCTCACTTTTTAAAATATATGCACGTTGACACGTGGTTTCTGGTAAAGCAGCTTTCATTCGCCGCAATTCTGGATCTTCGTTCAGCCAATCTTTCAAAGTGGCCAGCATGCTGCCCGCATACACAGATTCTTGACCATCAGCCTGTCGGTAGATCATCCAAGTCCCTTGACGTTCCTTTTCCACCAAACCGGCGTCTTCAAGGATTTTCATGTGACTGGAGACGGTTGGCTGCGCGAGGCCCAGAGCTTCCTGAATCTCGCACACGCAGAGCGCGTTATTCTCAAGCAGTTTGATGATTCGAACCCGATTCGGATCAGACAGGGCTTTCATGACGCGGAGAAATGTTTTCATCTGTTCCTTTATTTCTATATTTATATTTTTCGATATATAAAGCGAGCAAAATTGATTGTCAACAGAGTTTTCTTGCCTGATGGATGTTTGTTTGCTGCGTCACCCCTTTATTCAGGGAAGAATGCGACTTGGGTCAAAGCGAGAAGCGCGAGATAAAACGAACCAAAACAAATGGTTGAATATAAACGATTGCCGGCTCGATAAAGAGAGGGATTGCCCTACGTTATGATTATTATTCACCTCTCCTACTTTGACTCGCTTGTAACCCTGTCGTTTCAGAGAGGTTCATGAATTAATTGTACACAAAAAGCACCGTGTTTGATTGCCTCACCGGACGATGCTCATCGTCCGCCAACACCAGGTCTATTCATTGACCATGGCCCCATGCCTCGTGCCATCCGCCAGCATGGACCGCCTCCGAAACCTCTCCCCCAGCCGGCGCCACGCTGAAAACCCGCATATTTTTGCAGCTCTTCGGGTTTCATTTGGCCAAGACGTTTCTGCCATTCCTTGTGAAACGCCAACCACTCTTCTTGGCTGGCATTATAAAGTGTGCCGCGCATAGTGCTGAGTTCCTGTGTGGACACCTTGGAGTAATCGGTAGCCCATGCCATACTACTCATTAAAGCCAAGCTGCATAAAACCAGTACCGTTTTCCTTACAACCTTTGCCATAATTACACCTCCGATTCATGGTTTAGATGTCTTCCCCCTTGCTTTGCGGGAAGTGCCACTAAAACAGAAAGAATCAAAAAACATGCCAAGGGTTATGTTTTATATATTCATCAATATCTAGGCGTTATGCAGGATCACGATGTCGTCGGCAGACTGTCGGTCGACAATTCCCCGAAACCTGCCGACGTAAATGTCGAACCTGCGGCGGCGGCGCCAGCCCAACTAAGAGTACTGGATCCGCCCACAGTGAGCTTGCCACCGTGAGCTGATCCAGCTGTGCTACATACGAGACCAATCAGGCATTACAGGACTTCCCGATTTTCATCAGGGCCATTGTGAAACCGAACCTTGACCACCCCGCCCTCTGGAGCTGCAACTGGAACACGAGCCTTAAACGATGAGCGCACATTACTGAGATTAGGAATAATGTTTGGAGAACAACTGGTACTGAGGCTCCGAATAGGCGTTCCGTTTGCATCGAGCACGTCAATATCAACATGCCCTTTTACAATGCCTCTGTTGCCAATCCATCTGCGCTGGATTTTGCCATCAACGACCAGAATAGCTCCTTCTTGCCGAGCAGAGGCTTGAACAATATGCACAGCAGATGTCGGGACAATCCGTACCGCAATGGAACCAGGCTGTGGAGTTGGTAACGTTTTTTCGACTGCACATCCGGTTAAGATAACTGCATTGAAAACCAACAAGGTGAGCACTGGAATAATTTTTACAATTTTCATTGGAATAACCTTTGGTTAAATATTTCAAACTGATTTTCACCTGTCCCTGAACATCACGGAACAGTTAGATTGACATGCGCTGTCCTGTTGGTTGCGGCGCGTTTGTTTGCTGAACGCCAAATCGTTGTTCGAGCCAGCCATACCAGACCGGAAGGACAACCAAGGTCAGGATGGTTGAAGTGACCAACCCGCCCATGACCACGACTGCCAGCGGTTTTTGAATATCCGCCCCGGAACCGGAGGCATAGAGCATCGGGAGATGGCCGATAAAGCTGGTGAGTGCTGTCATGAGCAGCGGCCGAAAGCGCAGTCGACATCCTTCACGAATGGTGTCATCGATAGTCCGCCCTTCTTCCCGCAGCTGTCGGAAAAAGGCTATGAGCACCACTCCGTTTTGCACTGCAATCCCTAGCAGGCAGATAAAGGCGACCGCTGCCGATACAGAAAGCGGCATTCCCCAAGTCCAAATAGCCAGGACTCCTCCAACCAGAGCAAAAGGCAGGTTAAGGATAACGAGCAAAGAGTCCCGAATGTTGCCCAGGGCCATAAAGAGCAGACAAAGTATCAGGAAAAGCGCCACTGGAACGACTATGGAAAGTCGTTGCATAGCGCGCTGTTGATTTTCAAACTGGCCGCCGTATTCGAGAAAGAAGCCGGTTGGCAACTCCTGCTCGATACTGTGCAGCTTTGTTTGCGCTTCGGCAACAAAGCTCCCCAGATCCCGCCCACGTATGTTGACCTCGGCCGATACTCTCCGCATCCCTTTCTCTCTGCCGATCTGCGCAGGACCTTCCACCAGGTCGATTCGTGCCACCTGGCCAAGGCGAAGAGGTTCCCCCGCAGTTCCTCGAATGAGCAGCTTTTCCAAAGATTCGAGGTCAATCCGGTCATTTTCGGCCAGACGGACGACCGTGGCGGTACGCAGGGAGCCTTCAACCACTTTGGTCGCTTCGCGGCCAGCTAGAGCGGTTTCGATGACTTCATTGACATCACCGGCGTTCACTCCATAACGGGCAAGCATCGTGCGGTCATAGGAAATTTCAAGCTGTTCCATCCCCGAGACCTGCTCCACTTTCACGTCCCGTGCGCCTTCAAGTCCCCCGAGGAGAGCGGCGATCCGGTCGGCATACCCTTTCAATTTCTCCAGATCCTCTCCATACACCTTGACCGCCAGGTCACTCTTCACGCCTGAGATCAATTCGTTGACTCGAAGGGCTATGGGCTGGGAAAAGGACAGCCGGATGCCTGGGATGGAGGAGAGTTCCCGGTTCATGGCCTCGATCAATTGCGCTTTACTGCGTCCGGTCGCCCAATCTTTCTTGGGCTTCAGCATGATAAAAAAGTCGGTCTGCTCTGGCCCCATGGGGTCTTCAGAGATCTCGGCCCGACCGGTTTTACTGACCACGGTCAAGACTTCGGGGAATGTCGCCAGTAACTGTTTCTCAATATAACTGCTGACGGCGACCGAACCTTCCAACGAGGCGTTGGGCAGGCGTACAGCGTTGACCGCAATAGCCCCTTCGTCAAGGTGAGGCATGAATTCAGTGCCGATGTTCGTGGCCGCCCAGCCTGCTGCGGCAAGAGAGAGCACGGCAAGGGCCATGGTCACGGCCGCATGTCGTCTGGCTCTGCCCAGAAGCGCAAGGTAGCCCTTGCTCAGTGCATGCACGAACCGGAATTCTTTTTCAGGCTTCTGACTGAGAAATAGGGTGGAGAGAACCGGTACCGCCGTCAATGCCACCACCAGGGAAACCAGGATGGCGATGATCATGGTAGCCGCGAGCGGAAAAAACATTTTGCCCTCTATGCCCTGGAGCGAAAAGAGAGGGACGAGAACGATGGCGATAATCAACACGGAGAAGGACACGGGCCTCGCCACTTCAGCCACCGCCAGGGCGGCTATCCGACTTTTTGAAGATTTGTCAGGCTGTTCCGCGAAATGACGCCGCATATTTTCGACGATGACAATGGTCGCATCGACCACCATCCCTACCGAGAAGGCGAGCCCGCCCAGGCTCATCAGATTTGAGGTAATACCGGTCCAACCCATGACCAGAAAGGTGATGAGGAAGGTAATGGGTAGAGACAACACAACGATAAATGCCGACCTGAATTCAGCGAGAAACAGGAAGAGCACCAGAATAACAAAAACACCGCCTTCAAGGAGCGCATCGACCACGGTCTTGATGCAGGCCTCGATCAGATCGGTGCGATCATAGAAGACATTGATGCGAGCCCCATCAGGCAGACTCTCTTGGATACGGGGCAGAGCGTTTTTCACTCGGCTGACCACATCCTTGGAATTTTCTCCCCGAAGCATGATGACCATACCGGCCACCGTTTCGCCTTTGCCGTCACGGGTAACCGCGCCTTGTCGGGCTTGGGGGCCAACAATGACCTCCGCCACATCGTGAACATGGACGGAGGCGCCATTGTGCGATTTGAGCACCACCTTGCCGATATCCTCCGGTCCGGTGAGCTGTCCCAAGCCTCGAATATAGGTCTGTTCCCAACCTCGGACGATAAAGCCGCCTGCGGCGTTGGCGTTGTTCTTTTCCAGCACTTCGACAATTTCTCGCAGGCTGATTCCATACTTGAGCAAGGCCTCCTGATTGACCAGAACCTGATATTGACGAACGAATCCTCCGAAGCTGTTGACTTCATTTACTCCAGGTATTGGGCGGAGCTGGGGGGTCACCACTGCGTCTTGCAGACGGCGAAGCTCCATGGCGCTCATGCCCTCGCCTTCGAGGGTGTACTGAAAAATCTCACCCAAGCCGGTGCTGATAGGACCGAGTTCCGGTTCGGCAAAGGCGGGGAGGTGTTCACGAGCTATGGTTAACCGTTCAAAGATTTGCTGCCGGGCAAAATAGATATCGGTATTATCGGCAAAGACCACAATAACTTGCGACAGCCCTGCTTTAGACAGCGAACGCACCTGCGTCACCTTGGGGACGCCGCCCATTTGCTGCTCAATGGGGTAGGTGATCTGTTGTTCCACGTCAACCGACGACAGACCAGGCGCCTCGGTCAGCACCATAACCTGAACATTGGTTACATCCGGAAAGGCGTCAATCGGCAGCCGGGTCCAGGTGACCCCGCCCGCCACAATCAGAAGCGCCGTCAGGACAAGGACCACCCAGCGTCGCGCGAGGAGGATTGTTGTGAATCGTTCCATGGCTATTCCTCCCTTAATCCGCGCAACCGGCGCCCATCTTGCCGCGCAGCACATCACTCTTCAGAAGAAAGGAACCATCGGTGATGATTCGTTGCTCGGCAGTGATGCCGGAGGCAATCTCCACCATACCGTCGAGGCGCGCCCCGAGGACAACGGGCCGGCGTATCCAGTAGTCGCCCTCTTTATGCGTGAAGACAAACGTTCGTCCAGCATCGGCCAAAACCGCCACCTTGGGCACGACGAGGACTTCTCCCTTGGCGGGCAGGAAGAGGCGGACCGAAACAAACATTCCGGGTTTAAGTAAACCATCAGCATTGCTGACGCTGAAACGGGCTTTAGCCGTGCGGGTTGTTTCGCTCAGCCGACCCGCCACTGCGTCCAATCGACCAGCGAAGCTGTGCTCCATGGCCTCGATGACGGCCGCTTTGCCGGAACCATTGGCAAGGACGGCAAGATCGGCTTCCTTGACATCAGCCATGACCCACACCGTTTCCAAGTCGGACAGGGTAAGCAGCTCTTTTCCTGCTTCGGCCTGTTCCCCTGACGCGGCATTCCCTTCAATGACCGTTCCTTTCCGGGGAGCACGAATAACCACCAATCCGTTCAAAACCGCGCTGCCATTGCCGGCCGAGATGGCATCGACATCGGTTTTGGAGAGCCCCAGCCGTACAAGCCGGCCACGAGATGCGGCAATTTCCGCCTCAGCCTCGGCCAGTTTGGCCCTGGCCTCCTGAACCTCGACCTCGGCCGCGATTTTTTGTGCAAACAGGCGAGCTTCGCGGGCAGTCGATTGGGATGCCAGGGAAAGTGCGGCTTTGGCCTTAAGATAGCTGCCTTTAGCTTCAGTCACCTCTGGGCTGTCTATTTCAAAGAGCGGCGCACCGGCCGCCACTTGTGTCCCAGGCGTCACAAACCTGCGTGTAATCAAACCACTTACTGGACTAGCCACACGCACGGTGCGGGTGTCGTCAAATTGGACTTCACCGGACAATCTGTGCTCTTGCTGGTATTCCTGTCTTTTTTCCGGAAGACCGGTGCGAACCAGACCGTTGTCACCAAGAATGGAGGGAGCAAGTTTAACTGTCCCGATCTCGTAGCGGCATTCGTCACACTGATGCTGAAGGATGCCGTGTTCGCAAAATGCGGCCCACATTTCTTCCACCGGCTGATCCAGATCGGAAACTTCGGCCTCATGATCATGGCCGTCTCCTTCCTGCTCGGGAACTGTATGCGCCGCATTCTGAGGCTCTCCGAGCGATGAAGGCTGTTGGAGATGCTCAGCGGCAAAAAAACCTCCAGCGCCGGCCAGTGTGGCTATCACAACAATGCTGATGGCAAAAAACATCGTTTTCTTCTGAATCATGGGGTGCTCCTGTGCAGAGAAGACAAAGGGAAATCCTTGGATAGACCTGCAAGCTCCGGCTTGCCCAGGAGACGATCAAGAGTGATGGCGGCACGATGCAACTCAAGCAGTGCGTCCAGATAGCGGATCTTCATGGCCATCAATGACTCGGAAGCGTCCAGCACGTCGCCGTAGCGGTACTTGCCGGCGCGAAATCCTTCTTGAACCGCTTCGGCGGCTTCCTCTGCTTTGCTCATCCCATCAGTTCGTAAGGTTTGAGCTTCCTGTTGGGCAGAAACAAGCGCTGAATGCGCCTTGATCAGTTCTGTTTGCAATCGACGGTTCGTTGCCGCCTCATTCGCTGTCGCCTTGAGCGTCGCTGCACCCGCCTCAGCAAGGGCTGTTTGATTCCGTTGAAACAACGGCAAAGGGACAGAGATGCCGACAGCAACGGCACGTGCATCCTCGTCCGGGATATCGCGAACAGCCAGGGAAAGGGTTGGGTCTGACCAGGCGTTAGCCTGCTCCAGGGAGAGGTTGGTTTGGGCGAGTTTCGATTCGCTTCGTCGAAGAGCGAGCACGGGCGAGTTCTTTATTTCCGCCAACAGCACTTGCTGATCTGGAACAGGCGTATCAAGAGTGAAATCCCCTTCTGCCGTCAAGGGCGTGCCGTCCGACTGAGCCAAGACGGTGGCGAGGTTCAACTCGACGTCAGTGAGGAATCTTTTGCGTTGTTGGGTTTCCGCCCTAGCCTCTGCCATTCGGGCTTTGGCCCTGGTTTCCTCCGTGCCGGCAATTTTTCCGGCCACCACTTGTTCACGCGTAATGATTACCAGATTGGAGGCATTCTTTTCGGCCTCTTGTTGCAATACAAACCGTTCGCGGGCATTGAGCACCTCGACAAAAGCAAGCCTGACTTCAGCCGCGATGTCGAGCCATGCGACTGTTTGTTCTTGCTGTAAACGGAGGATTTCGGCTTGCCCCTTATTCTTCCTGGCCGAGGGTTTCCCGCCAATCTCTATGGGTTGGCTGAGAGATATGGTTGTCTCTTTGCTCTCCCCATCAGGTAATTCTCCTCCTAGATTGTCCCATTCCACACCAAGTTCTGGATTGGGAGGCAACCCTGCATGCTGTAGTTTGAGAGAGGCCGCATCAAGGTCCGCTTTATATGAAGCAAGCTCCTGCCGATTACGTGCGGCTAGATCAAGAGCTTCAGCAAGACTCAACCCTTTGGGAACCGGGGAATGGGAACGAATTGCAGTCTGGGCTGCCGCGAGAGCGGCTAAACCGAGACCTGCAGAAAACACAAAAACGCACAAGGCGAATCGTTGGATACGCATGGATATTCCTTCCGAAACAAAAAAAAAAGATAAAGTGGCTGCGTCGATCAATACGCACAAGCCATGATATCAGCGGATTTTTTTGGGGGTGAGTTCCGACGGTGATCAAGTGATCGCCGTTGATGGCGCTCAGACGGAAGGAATCAAATCAGAAGAATGACACTTTGCCGGAGGGCAAATTGGGGCAATTGGACAGCGGGGAGTGGGGAGAATATTTTTGTGGGTGTTGGCAGGAACGACATTGCCAACGGCATTGGAGCAAGAGCAGGCAGCACAGGGGAATATTTCCCAGGGGATTCTGCTTTGTCTCCCCCCAGAGCAATGTCCTGGCAATGTGATTGGGATTGGCATTTTTCCCGGTGATGATCCAGGGCGCAGTCCTCGGCGGGAGCGGGATGTTGTTTCGTCAATGCACACGAAGTATGATTTGAAGCATGATTTTGCTTAACATGCACCCCGTGCGGCGACAAGCAAAGGTACACCTTTCCGCCAACTCCGAAGAGCAGCGTGAAAAGGGTTACCATGACGATGTAGATCCGCAAGTTGTGTTTCATGGTGCAATTGAATACCGGGGCAGAATAATGTGGGCGGCGAATATAGAAAACTGCCAACAAAAACTCAACTATCAATCAGCTAAAAACCAGCATAACCATGCGCTATTTTGCTTCTGCCGGTTGCGCGCAAGATATACAGGGCAATACAACAGGATCGAAACGTAATCGGCCTTCACTGATTTCTTCGTCACGAAGCATGCGAAAACCATACCATCAAGACTAAATACGTCTGAGCGCGGCCTGAATACGTTGCCCTTCGGCAACAGAAAGACGTGTCGCCGGCTGGGTCATGCTTGCTGCGGCATGGCATCATGTGGAAAAGGCGGCCTACCGGGCCGAATCAAGTTCAAGAGGAGTTTCTTTATCCTGGTCGACATTGTATGCCCCTCTTTCGACGATAATGTCGAATTCCGCGCCTCTTTACCTGTTCATCTGGCAGGAAGAGTTGCCGGCAATGAGGGAATTGTGTCGCAATCGGTGTTGACTAAACACCCATCCACATCATTGTCTGTCCCAGGAAGTAATGAGTCGATTTCTGGTGATGCTTTCAATTGCCCAACCGTTGAAATCGTAGATTGCTGATTTTTTGAATCAAAACTGTCAAAATAGGCCATAATCGCGGTTTCGCCTTTGACAATGGCATAGCCGTTGGCTTTTCGTTCCAGCAGGACCGGAATTTCCTCGATATCCAGTGACTTGAGCAATGTTTTGTTGACCTTGGGATCATACTGCCTTATTCAGGATGACACCAGGCACATTTATCGATGTGATGGTATCGATGGGATTGAAGTGCATCGATATGGCCTTTTTGGGGGCCATGACCTCCAGAACTCGTTGGCAATGAGCGCAGGTGGAAGAATAGAAAAGATAGACCTTGGTCGCCGATGAGGGGTTTGTCCTCCTGGCAAAAACGCCTTCATGAAACGTTTGGGGATTTTTAGGATTGTTCTGAAATTCAAGACTTGAAAAAGCCAAAAGCACCACCCCGAACACAAAAGCACCCGCAAGCAACTGTTTCAAGCCGGCCAGGAGATTAAGCAGGATGATAAACCCTAATACAATCAGACAGTAGGCACAGAAAGCACCCGCAATTATTTGTTGAAAACCAACCAGAACGCCTTCAGCGGCAAGGCCGGCAAGCAGGAGTAAACGCAACAATTGCGACCGGCTTGTATCCTCCCTTTTGACTCGTGTACCCCAAAAGACTACCTGAAAATAGAAAAGCCCGGCGATATTGAAGAGTAAGGGCGACACCCTGGTCAATTGGTCGACCACTTGGCACCCTTGACTCAGGCATAATCCTTCTTTGCCGAGCAAAAGAATTGCAATCTGGACAGCGACCAACAGGCTGGCGAGCAAAGCAGCCCATCCAACCCATCGCATGGATACAAGGTGTTTTTGTGTGTGCATGATCGAGCGTGTCGGTTGTTAATCGTTTTTTTGCAATTGGCGAGAGAGTATTGAGTTCTCCCGAGGTGAAATTTCTTGACAAAGACGCATGGTTGATTTACCAAATAACCCATGAAGAGACAACCTCCGAATGCAAAAGAACTGGCCCTTATTGAAGCAAAAGCTAATGTTTTGAAGGCATTAGGCCATCCAACCCGACTATGGATGGCAGAACAACTTGCCGATGGCGAAAAGTGCGTGTGTGAATTGGCAGAATTTATTGATGCTGATTTCTCAACGATCTCCAAGCATTTATCGGTTCTCAAACAGGCTGGAGTTGTTGACGATGAAAAGCGGGGCAAGCAAGTGTATTATCGACTTAAAGTGCCGTGTATTCTCAAATACATGTCATGCGTAGAAGCTGTCATCAAGGCAACCGTAAAAGAGCAGGTTGAAATGCTGGCTTAGGCATTTTGTTATTTTTTACTTTTTTATATGGTTATTTTGCCAAATAAGCATTGGAGCTGTTATGGAATGGAAAGCTGAGTGGAAATATCTTCTGCTAATCATTGCTGTTTTTCTCGCCTGCTTTTATCTGCCGGTGGGAACGGAACGTTTTGACAACGCTATCCTGGAAGCCTTTCACCTCGTCAAGTGGTATGCCCAGGAACATGTGCTTCTCTGTCTAGTTCCGGCTTTTTTCATTGCCGGAGCGATTGGAGTTTTTGTCAGTCAGGCTTCGGTGATGAAATATCTGGGGCCGGCAGCCAACAAGGTTTTAGCTTATGGCGTTGCCGCTGTATCTGGCACCATCCTTGCCGTTTGCTCCTGCACCATCCTCCCCCTCTTCAGTGGGATCTACAGGATGGGTGCCGGGCTTGGCCCGGCTTGCGCCTTTCTCTACTCTGGACCGGCAATCAACGTGCTGGCAATCGTGCTGACCGCCAGGGTCCTCGGCGTGCAAATGGGTATAGCTCGCGGTGTTGGGGCCGTTCTATTCAGTGTGATTATCGGCGCCTTGATGGCCGTTATTTTTCGTAAGGAGGAAAAAGAAAAGGTTGCCATGCAGATGGCCATGCCGGAAGAGCCCGTCAAACACTCGCTCTTACAAAACGGCCTGTATTTTGCTTCAATGGTTGGCATCCTGGTTTTCGCCAACTGGGGTAAGCCGCAGGAGGCCACAGGAGCCTGGGCCAGCATTTATGCGGCAAAATGGAGTATCACGTCAGGCTTTGCGGTCGCCTTGGGCCTAATGCTCATCGCCTGGTTCAAGATGCGCGCCTGGAAAATCGGCCTGATCGCCGTAGCCGTAGTGGGACTAGCGCTGCTTTTTCCTGGTCAGCCCATTATCCCATTCACCGCCGGGTTTGTCGGCCTTTCCGTCTTTACCAGCACAGACAAGGGAGAAATGGGCGACTGGTTTTCCACTTCGTGGGATTTCGCTAAACAAATCCTACCGCTGTTGCTTTTTGGCGTACTTATTGCGGGTGCTTTACTTGGCCGGGTTGGTCATGAAGGTTTGATTCCCTCGGAGTGGGTTGCCAGGGCAGTGGGCGGAAATTCCTTACAGGCGAACTTTTTTGCCTCGTTTGCCGGAGCCTTCATGTATTTCGCCACCCTGACCGAAGTGCCCATCCTGCAAGGGCTCATCGGCAGCGGCATGGGCAAGGGGCCGGCCCTGGCGTTGCTCCTGGCTGGGCCGGCCTTGAGCCTTCCTAATATGCTGGTGATCAACAGTGTCCTTGGAGTGAAAAAGACAGTCACCTTTGTCAGCTTGGTGATTGTGATGGCAACGTTCAGCGGTATGTTTTTTGGCACACTATTTTAAACTTTTATGAATGAGGAAAAGACAATGAAGATTCAAATTCTAGGACCCGGATGCGCTAAATGCACCAAACTCATGGACACGGCAGCGGTGGCCGCCAAGGAGTTGGGCATTGCCTGTGAGTTCGAAAAGATTTCGGACGTGAATCAGATCATGTCCCATGGCGTTATGATGACTCCCGCCTTGGTGGTTGACGGCGAAGTGAAAAGTGTCGGTAAAGTGCCGTCGCTGGAAGAAATGAAGAAAATGTTACAATAGCTCATAAGGAGAACAACAATGAGTGCAATGCAAAGCGGATGCGGCTGTTCTTGTGGCGGTGGGGATGCTGGACCTAAAGTCATTTTTTCTTGTTCAGGGTGTGCCGATGTCGGTGAGTTGGCTGATCAGGCTGCCCGCAAACTGACCAGGGACGGAGCTGGCAAGATGGCCTGCCTGGCAGGGATTAGTGGCAAGGTCAGCGGCATCGTCAAATCCGCCGAGGCCGCCCAATCAATTTTGGCCATAGATGGCTGTCAACTCGACTGCACCAAGAAAACACTGGAGAACTCAGGATTTACCAGAGTGAATCACCTGCGGTTAAGTGATCTTGGCTTCGAAAAGGGCAAAACCGAGGTGACCCCGGCATCAATAGCCTCGGTCATCAGCAAAGCGATGATTTATCTCTAAACCGAGGAGTTGATGGTGCGAAAGTTTTCTACTTCGAGCGTTTTGATGGCGCTCATCCTCAGTGTATCCATTGGACTCCTTACGCTCACGCAAACGTCAGTCAAGGCTGAGCCCTTGCCGCAGGTACCGGCTCCCGGCTTGGTGACTATGGTCGACTTAGGGGCAAAAAAATGTATTCCCTGCAAAATGATGGCGCCCATTATCGACGAGTTGGGCAAGGAGTATCAGGGGCGGGCAGCAGTCATCTTCATCGATGTCTGGGAGAATTCCGAGGCGGCGCCTAAATTCGGAATCCAGACCATCCCCACACAAATTTTTTATGACGCCCAGGGCAAGGAAGTAACCCGACACGAGGGCTTCTTGGATAAAGGGTCCATTGTCAACATGTTCACCAAATTAGGGGTCAAGTAACCCATGGATCAAATTTTTCTCACCATCAATGCCTGGATGACTCAGGGCCTCCTTTTGGGGGCCTTGGGCTGTTTCCTCTGGGGAATGGTCAGCGTGTTATTCAGCCCCTGCCACTTGGCATCCATCCCGCTTATCGTCAGTTATGTTGCAGGGCAGAATCAAATCGTGGCAGGAAGGAAGGCCGTTCTTTATGCCGTGGCATTTACCCTTGGCTTGTTCTTCACCATTGCCACCATTGGGGTCATTTGCACCTTGCTTGGGCGTATGCTCGGTGATGTCGGCCCCTATATGAGTA
>JAQUEZ010000333.1 GCA_028684915.1 Desulfobulbus sp. | reverse complement strand
TTCCGAAAGAGGCTATAACAATACCCCAGAAAAAGCCTTCGTAGTTTTGCGAGGACTTCTGTTTTGAAGTTGTGCTGGTTTCTTCACATTTATGTTTTTCTGATTCAGTCATTTATTCACCCAACGGTGTGGGCGGTGAGCGGGGTTCACCGCTCCACCGGCCTGGTTAGGCATTCACTTTCTGTTTCTGATGGTATAGATTGCCCAGACGATGCTGAATAGAATTGCTAATGACCCAATAATCTCTTTATACGGTGACTCAATAAAATGAATATATGTTCTTTGTTTCAGGCTGTATCCGCCACTTCTTGTTATAAAAGCAACTCCAAACAGGAACACTACTGCAATGCCAATCCAACTCTCGCGATTTGAATTTTTCTTGTTGTTAAAATTGTTGTTTCCCTCTGCCATAAAACAAATCCTTTTTCTTCCTTCTGCCTAACGGTTCGGAAAATCACCTGACGTGATTTTGGTCAGGTGTATTTTTCTGGTTATGCTCGATTTTCATGATTTCGTTGCGGTCGGCGGCGTATGCAGAATATCTCCCTACATGAACACTCACAAAAGCAATCCCATCTCGCTTACTTCCTTTTGCTTCTTTAAAATCAATCGATAGCCATACAAGTTGGTCTGCCTTTTCGTTCCGCCACTTCGCGCTGTACCGTGCCGGAGGGCTGCTGGTGACATCCCAATTACCAGTTCTTGGATTGAAGTTATTCCACTTGAACTCTTTCAACGCAAGAAGCGAATCATTGTAAGGCTTGAAGCCTCTGTCAATCATTTCCTTGTTGAAGAAATCCGTAAGACTTCGTGCTGGGAATACTGTTGCTACTTGGTAGGTTACTGCTTTTACACCTTTTGCTGGCTTATCAAGATGGGTCTTTTGATTAGTTGCGGCCGGGTACATGGGGAGAGGAAAATCCGGGAAATCAGCGCCCTCTGCCGAACATGTAGCTACACAAAAGATCAGGGTGCAAATCAGTTGTACCGCACATTTTTTCATAATTCCTCTTTTGTGCATAACGGTTTGGGCGGTGACCCGTCCGCCCATGCTTCATCGGGCGGTCGGCGTCCACCGGCCTTGTTGGACATCGTATTTATAATTGACCTATTCACCCTTGTTTCCTTTTAAGAGTAAGCCCCACCGCGGTTGCAAAGTTCATCTTGCAGGTATTTTTCAATGAGATGATATGGCATTGCTACTTTCCATAAAACTGCTGGATCTAGCAGAAAAGCTGACTCATATAGAAAATTTGGTTCCCAGGGGCCATAGCTTAGAATGTCCCAGTTTGCCACAGCGTGCTGGATTCCTTGAACCTCAACAACAGACAAATGGCCATGATGGTAGCATTGGTAGTAACGTTCCGAATGCGGAATATACTCAATAAATACTAACGCCTGTTCACCAAGCTGAAGAGTCACATCTCCCCAATTACCTGCAGACCCAACAAACCGGATATTTCCAGTGCTGTATTTAATTGGCCCTTCAAATCGGGTCGAGTAGATTTTTTCGATTTTTCCTAAAATTTCTTGACCTTGTATCTCCTCAACTGTCAATAGCAAAGCATCATTCTTACATATTGTTTCACGAAGAAAAGACATTGGTTCATTCCTTGGTTTGATGCTTTGAATAATCATTGTCCAACGTGGTGGGAGATCACCTGACGGTTTCTTGGTCAGGTGCATCTTCCTTGTTATGCCCGCATTTCATTTATGCCATCCTGTCAATTCTGCTTTGCCGGTATTAGGGTCAATCACAAATTCATTTCCAAAGAATCTATGCGCATGAATAATTCCTCTGTCATCTTTGGACAAATGAACAAATGAGTCTCGATCGTAAATCGTGGCATCTGCTTGAACTTGCCACAAAATATTTCCGTCTTGCTTAATGCAGTAGATGTTCTTGTTATGTTCTTTCAATGGCTCGTCTTTATCACCAGAGATATCAATAAGAACAATTCTGCCGACACCAGACACTTCAACGGTTTTGCGTATTCGCATAATTTGTTCGTCTGTTAATGGTTTCATCTCTGCGCAACCTGTTCCGACCTGTCTCTTGGTCCTTTGATTTAAATGGCATAACGGGTCGCGGCGTGACCTGCGCGGCGGTTTTTGTCGCGCCAGTGTCTACGCCGCTGTTGGACATCTTTTTTTCAAGGTTCAGCTCCCACTCTCATCATTTGGCGACAACAACCACCACAACTCCAAGTATGGAAAGTGCGCTAAGCAGGACGAATTGAGCCCAAAATAACTTCGGGCTGCTTGTTGCCGTTATATGCCCCATTCTGTTATCCATTCGTTTAGTCAAGTGGGCGGAGACCGCTTCAACCCCAGTAATAAGTGCCAGTATTGCCCCTAGAACTTTTTTCTGCGAGAAAGGGAGCCATCCAAACATAGAGGCGTAAAAGATTAGACCCCCGGCAAGTAAACCCCAAAGCCCTATCTTTCTCTGAAATTTTATGCTTCTGAAGTTTGTTTTCATATTTCGATTCGTCCAACGTGGTCGGCCTTGACCTGCCGGGTTTTCAGGGCAGGTCCAAGGACGTGGTTGGCTCATTTCCCTTTAACCCGTTTTCATCCCTTACGTCAGAACTTGATGCTACCAATGTCAGCTATTTGCCTTGAAATTTATCCAGGAACATCATTACAAATATAAATACGTTCATTAAAACTAATGCAAATCCTAAAAGCATTGCCGGTGTTCTTAAAAGGATGAAAACTGGCTTCGAAATCGAACTCTTTAATGGTGTGACGAACGCAGCAAGCAACAACCAAAAGGGTAAAGAAAAGATGAGTGAAAGTGTAACGCCCTCTAAATATTCATTCCGATTCGGATTATTAGGAGTGTCCTTGAGATAATCGACAAGATAACTCCCGCTTACTCCAGTGAAGTAGATACCGCCGAGTGCAGCTAATGTTGCAAAGACAATCCACTTATATTTCGGCTTCACTCCGTCCATAATGCATACCTTCTTGCTTGCCTTGTCATCTTCGGATTGAATCATTTCTCTTTTTCTAGCCAACGGGGCCGGCCTTGACCTGCCGTTTTTGGTTTTGGGCAGGTCCAAGGACGTGGTTATACGCTCATCAGTTTGTCGATAAAATCATTGCTACGCTCTTCTTTGTATTTTGGGACTAAATTTATTTCCACGTTTTTATAGCTACTTCCGTTTTGGTTGCGAACATGCAACTTAAACCGAAGAACGTGTGGAATGTGTTTTGTTGTAATGCCCTTTATTGAAAAATGACTGAGGTTGTTTTTTGATGAGGTGAGCTCTGTTTCAAAAGTCCCTTTATCGGCTTTGACAACAACTGTTCCTTCCGAAGATGTAAGGGAAACTGCCTCTATATTCTCTGCTTTAGTGCTAGGCGATTTCGTCTCAAAATATATGATTAATTCGTATGGGTTGCCTTTGTGGGTTTCTTTAATTTTCCCATCCTTCACCAGTACAAAGTCTCCGTTCAACCTAGCAAAGACTTCGCCATTAAGGATGTGAATTTCTTTCGATTCAAACTCGAAATATCTGTACGTATGGTTGTTACAGCCGGTCAAAATAAGCAAAAGGAAGGCAATCAATATTTTCATT
This sequence comes from Desulfobulbus sp., assembly GCA_028684915.1. The sequence continues at coordinate 2,397 of JAQUEZ010000333.1, read as the reverse complement.
TTTTCTCTTTCGTATAACGGTGCTGCGGTTGAACCGCGACCGAAGGGAGTCGTGTTCGAACCGCGGGGTTGGGCGTCCTTCGTCAGTTAGGCATCTTTACCAGTGAGCAGTTTAAATTGCTCTTTGTACCACTTTGAGAAATCCTTAATTGCTTTACAAAAAGTGAACTCACTGCATAAATAATGTCTCACTTTGTTGTTTTGGTGGTCAAAATTAAGAACCTTCAGTTGACCTTCGTGGTTCTTGATAATAAATGACTTACCTCCCCGATCAAACATCTCACCCCAATTTGTGAGAAAATTAAACTTTGAATACTTTTCAGCATCTAAAAGGATTTCATCCAGGCTACGGTTATCCTTTAGCTCTTCATTTCCATGATAGCCATACAATCTACCATCAAGGAAGTTCCATATTTCGGTGTCTAAAAGATTCTCAAAGTCAGCCATCCAAAGTTCGTTTAGCTGCTCAGCTTTTTCGGCGAAACCTTCAAAGGCGTCATGTAGTCCGCAATGAGGATCGTCATAGTCACCGATGAAAGCCCCAGAAATCCACACGCGCATGCGCCCCCACGGACTCGAAGGTGGCACCAGTTCCGGCTCTACCATTGATTCAATTGCAAAATCGTTTTTGTCACCAAAAATCATAATTTCTTTTCTTCCGCTCAACGGCTTGAGGGTCTGCCGCTTGACGGCAGCACCCGAGTGTTATGCATTCTTAAAGCCATCTTAGAGGAATTTCAGATTGCCTGATATTCGGATCGATGTCCGGATTCATGGACAGAATCATGATCCTCAGAGATTCGAGATTCAGTTCGCTACTAACTGTTGGCCCAATAACAACCTCGACGATTGGGAAAGGAACCCCATAACCGTCATCCTTGGAGGCGTTAATGGTGTTCTCAATACTCACGGTGTGATATGGGATGACGTTTCCTTGGTGAGCCCTAAATGATGGCAACTGGAACTTCTTGTCACGTTCAAATGTTGGATCGACCGAACAAGAATGGACCAGGCGCCATTCCTTTTCTTCATGGAAATCTGGATGTTTGAAACAGAATAGGTATTCACCCACAGTAGATGAGAATGTTTGACAAAAAAAGGGAAGGATTTCTGAGCTTATGTGTTCAGGTGCTTTACCTCGTATCTGCTCGCCTATGGACTCCAGGAATAGGTTTATTGTCCTGTCGATCTCACCGATTTGTTGCCTTTCATCATATATCACTTTCCGCAGGGCACACTGTCTATCAAGGAATCTTAGCGAATGAAAGAAATCGAAACCCACTGCGTACCCGCCGCCTTGTCCACGATACGCTCGCCACTGGCTCAGTAAGTTTCCCTCCTCGCAAAACGATGCGGAAAAGGCCGAGAAACGATTTGAAAAAGGATCGAAACTGTCACGGATTCTCTTGAGAAACTCGCCTTGCTCAGCAGAGAGACCGGATTCCTCAGATCTTTTCTCCAGCCTCTTGCGAATCAAGGTCTTAGAGTATTGCAGTTCCGATGCGTCATTCATGTACCTCAAGTCCGTAAGCCATATACTCTTGCTTGTCAGTATTCCGATCAAGCCCTCTGCGGACGTGTAGTGGTAGAGAGTATTTGGAAAAAACTTGTGGAAATCTATCCATCGCGACAATACATCTTTGGTAAGTTCCGAGATCGCTTGCCTTTCCTGGTCGCTAACGTTCATTCATTGCCTCGTTTGTCCACTGATATACCATTCTTAAAGTTCTCAAATGCAATTCCAAGCAGGTAGATTGCGTTTCCCCATCCAAGCGATATTCCACCCGCTTCGCTGTTCTCAGTTGTGGTCAAAGTTAGCCTGGAAATGTTAGGGGGACTATTGTCGTTGGCCTTGCCGAATTTCGTTCGGTCTGGATGTAGTATGATAGGAAACCGGTCTTTAGAAAATAGAATCATTGACGCTTCAATTTCCGGGTCGGACTGACGAGTGGCGAACTTGAGATCACAAAGAACCCGCCCGCTTGTCTTGTCAACCACGGCTTGCCTCTTGAATCCAGTCATAACAGCATACTCTTCTGAATTGCTAATGGTGATCTCGTTGTTTTCTACGCTCCCAATTGGCTCACCTTTTCCATTAAATATAGTGAAGCATAACCCAAGTTCGCCGGTTTCTGTAGACCGGTTTATTGTTACCATCGGAGAACCATCGTAAACGATCGGCAGTTGGACATTCCTGTAGAATATGCCGCCAATTCTCACATTGTAATATCTCTCCGGATTCCAGGTCATCTTGATTCCTTTTTTCGCGATAACGGGCCGGAAGATCACCGGCCGGTTCTTGTGGCCGGTGCATCTTCCTGGTTGAGCATCGTGCGTTTTGTTGCCTGAAGAGGACTCACACACCAGGATCTGCTGCTATGTTATCAAGCAGAATTTC
>JAQUEZ010000332.1 GCA_028684915.1 Desulfobulbus sp. | reverse complement strand
CCAACACAAAGCGCGAACCGCGAAGAGCCGCAATGTCGTTGTTGATGCCTTCATTCCTTTTCACAAGCAAGGTTTCCGCCGGCGTTGTGGTGGCGTAATCGCCCATTATCGACTGAACTACATTGAATAACGTGGATTTGCCATTAGCGCCCGTCCCCCACGCAATGGCCAGGATTTGTTCTCGACAGTCACTTGTCAAACAGTATCCCAGAAACTTCTGCACGAATCGGATTACGCTTAAATTCCCTCCACCGAGTATGGTATCTGGAAAAATTTCCGCTAAGAATTGTGTGAACCTTGGGCACATCGCTACCGGGTCATACATCACCGGTGCCTGCTTGGTAATCAGATCAGTGTGGTCATGCGGAAATAACGTTCCGCTTTTCAAATCAATGGTTCCGTTCAGCACGTTGAGCTTCCAGGGACTGCGATCAAAAGCGTCCACTGTGATACTCAATTTATACGAAGCACCCTCGGCCATGGCTTTCATCCGGACAAGCGCTTCTGATTTGTTGGCATGCAACGCAATGGCTTTCCTGTCAGCAGGTTCGGTGGCGACGGCCGCTTCCGCGTAAATGGATCGAACACATTCAGCAGCCAATTTCATGATCTCGTGCGATTCATCCCGTCTCCAACACCCGCCAGAATAAACGAACCAGGATTAAAGTTGTGGACAGTGCAGCACCCGGCCTTGGAACCTTCGGGCGAAGCGCGATGCATTGCCTAGGTCCGTCAAATGCTTTGCCTGACTATATTCAGGATCATAATGCGTCGTTTGTTTTTCCTGCGCCCTAGCAATGGTCATGGCTCCGTAAGTCTGTTCTCCGTGCTGTTCGTCCCACTTGGGCCGGTATAGTTCCGATTGCCGAAACAATCTGTCTATCTGCTCAGAATCCTGCGTCCAGAAAGCGAGAATCATGCAAAGAGCAGAATCCGCTTCAGATTGGGAAGTGTATCGGTCCGGATAATCCTGCCAGCGACCTGCCCATAAATCCATAAATAAAAAACTGTTGCGTTTGGCCCCCCGTGCTCTACTTACGATTTCATCGTCCGTCAGAATATTTTTGCCACCATTCACCGTCCATTCGTCTTGCGTCAGTGGCGGCTGAGGAGGATCAGCAGCGAAGATTTTAGCGTAGAATATATTCAGTACATCCTGCCGGCTTGCAATCTCTTTCATGTACTCTCCTCCGGCAACAGGTTTCCGGTGATGGTGAAATAGTGGGCGCAGTCATACATTTCAATACGGCCACCGCGCTTTTTGCACTTTGGACCTGGCTTCTTGCCCTTGATAATGATATGCAGCCCACTCCCACTCGGGCTAATTTCCGTATAGGAATTAAACTGATTCACAATGTTGAGCGCCCAAGGTTCTATTTCACCCGTTTGCGGGTTTCTGCATTTGTCCAGGTCAATTCCGCAGTAGGCGTCGGTCGCAGCAAATACAAAGCCTATGCCAGAAATGTTATTGATTTTTGTCATGGCTTCCGCTGCTTCCGTATATATCCCCCAGGTGTTAGGGTCTGTAGGATCTGCATTGCAGCCTGTCTTTAGGTTTACCGGTGTTTTGTCCACCATCATTCCTTTGCTGTTTTTGCGCGGTCCCCACAAAACCCACTGGGGTCGGTCTTTCAATTCCTGCGGTATGTTCTCAAAGGATATGTTTTGTGTAAGCAACTTTTATGCACCCCATTGCTGGCCCCGCATGGCAGCGGGACTTTTTCTTTTGGTAATAGAGAAGGCGACGCATTTACGCGCCGCCCTAGGGATCACTCGCCGGCCAATATCGGCCCAGACTGATATTCTGCTTTTGTTCCGTAATAATGTCCTCCACCGCAAGCCTTGGTACTGGGTCTTTTACATCGTAGACGTTTTTCCACTCAAGCGCTTTTTCGATCCACACCTTTGTCCGGTTCTTTTTTCGGTCTCTGGACATACCTCACCTCCTGCTCCGTCGGTAATGCTCCTGCAACATCAACGGGTTCTTTCTTTGTTATTGGCCGCTTATCTTGTCACTATTGGGATCAGTTATCTTGTTTACCCAGTATGCCGGTATGAATACGCGTCCTCCGACACGCACGCTGGGCACCTCCCCGCGCTTGATCGCCTGCCACATGCCGCTTCTGGACAAAGGAACAATCTTGAGCGCCTCTTTGATTGTGAGCAATTTTGTTTCGATCACTCTATTACCTCCTTTTAACAGAAATGATTAATTCTGTTTCCGTTAAATTTTATTTTTTAACCGGACGTTAATCCGGTTAATATTCAGGATCATCCAGTATTTCGCGAACCCGACTCCGAGCCTCATGTTCGAATAATTTCCAAAGATTCATATACCCCAACAAAAGAATAACGGCCGCGTCATCAAAAATATTATCCAACGACAAAATGAATTTTACGCTTTCCTCAATCCCAACGGGTTTTCGTTTGAATTTGGACCAGTCTTGATTTTTAATTTCAAAAACCAGCTTTCGAGTGGCCGCAACCGTTTCCGGCGCTATATTGGCAGGTTTCAATCCAATTTTCACATAGTTGCCTTCCCCCCAGTAATCGCCATGCAGCAATTTCCATGCAGCGTAGGCCTCACCCATTGCTTCCTGCGGATAATCAACCCACTTACCTGAACGGCCCGAACCCCTCTTAGGTTCCGGTATCAATTTCCATGTTGAATAATTGTAAAGAGTTCTTTCTGTCATTGGAACCCTTAATAGGGATAGTTGGGCGATTATTTCTTTCGGGTTCAAAGCTGCCACCCTTTCAAACGGAAATATCAATTTCTGTTTCTTATTATAATATGTTCATATTGTGTTTGCAAATATTTTATTGCTTTTGGTGTATTGATCGCTGCGGATTTGAATGGGGCTGTAAATGGGAAAAAGACCCGTCAACTCATCATAGAGCTACCCGAGCCTTGCTTAATTTGCGGACGCCAGCATTAACTCGGAGGTGCTTCAACTCGTCTGCATCCGCCACCTTCCGGGTCACAAACTCTTTCCGACAGCCTGCCTTCTAAAACCGACAAGCAAGTCTCACTTCATGCAGATGATTTTTCGTTTTCCCTTTCACTCACCCTCGGCGGACCAACCGGTCCAGAGTGGCCGTCGCGAAATGTTGCTGTGACTTATTCTTCTCAATGATGCGGATTATCGTCTCCTCTGCTTCCATCGTTCTTCCCAGTTTGCGTGCTGCTTTCATGGCCGTCGAATACGCGGCATGCACATCAACTGCTGTGATGTCGTAGCCGCAGCCCTGAGAAAGCCAATTCAGTGAAGCCAACGACACCACCAGTGCAAACTCCGGATTCGTCTCAAGAAAGTCGATCGATGCCCGGTTCAACGTTTTTGGCTCGACTGGCGAATGGCGGGCAAGTTCCGCCGCCAACTCCAGCAGCCCCAGCTGTTTGGCTGTGGCAAACCATTTTCCCTGTTCACTGATCGTGTTTTCAATGGCGTCCCGCAATATTTCCTGTTTTTCTTTTCCCGGATATTTTTTGGCCACCTTCCGAAATGTTGCCAATCCCGGTCTAGTGATCAGCTGCGGCAGACCATAGTCCCGGTAGGCCTCCTCCCACAGGCCCGACGAAATCAGAATGTCTTGACATACCTCTTCCATGTCCGAACTGCTATCATTCAACCCACACGACTCTTTGGCGTAGCTCAGCGCAGCCGCCTTGTCACCAAGCTGCAACAGCGCCTGCACGCCGAAACGACGATAATGCCACCAAATATATGGAGCCCTTTTTAGCAATTCTAACAGCTCTTCATTGCGTCCGGCTGCGAGCAGGCAGGAGAAGCAAGCCGGGGAACCGGCAAAATATCCGCCAAATTGGAGGGAGTGTTTCACTGTGTCGATGAATTCATCCGCCCAATGGGCTGCTGTTTCTTTTTCAACGCACAGTTCACCCCAGTAAACGGCAAGACTTTCAATATAGCTGTATCCATCGTCTTGCACCGCTTGCCAGAGTCGTTGCAACCAAACTTCCCTTGTCTTCCTATCCGCTTCGGCCTCGGCGATCACGCCAACCAGCTCCCCGAGCGCATTACGCACAGCCGTTCCCAGCGTACCGGATGAACTGTCGATTTCAGCGATCGACGGGACCAGTTTTTCAATAAACAGAACCGCGCCTTCCGCAGCCAACGGTCGGTTCTGTCGATTGACCAGCTTAATTTCGCTGACCGCTTCCTTGATTCTTTGTATCGCCAGATTGCTCGCCTTCCAGCTATAAGTCCCTGCGCGAAACCGGCTCGCAAACGTCCACTTGTGCTTGTCAGTTTTTTTCGAAACAGCATCCACTTATTAGCAACTCCTTGCAATGCTTAAATGCTTTTCAGGGCCTGACGACAATCACGAAGTCTCGTCCCTCGCATTCAGGCTAGCCATCAACGCCATCCCTTTTCCGGTAATCCGATATTTTTGCAGGCGACTGCTGGGTTTTTCGGGAATCGTTCTTTCCACCCAGTTTTCCTCCAACAAGCGGTCCAAATAGTTTCGCTGGAAAGTTTCTCTGTGCTTGATCCCGGCGACCTCCTGAATGGCACTGCTCTTGAGAGGATGCTCCCCGCAGGCGGCCAGTACACGTAAAACCCATGGATCTACCTGTCCGGCGACCTGTCCGGCGACTTGTCCGGCGACTTGTCCGGCGACTTGTCCGGTATTGCGTCTGATTATTACCGTGAAGCCATCAGAAAGCAAAAACTCAGGCTCAGGCAAACCTGCAGCCTTGCATTTTTTTATCATATCGCGCGTTCCTGTACCCATGCGTTCAATGTAGCGGGTTAAATACATGGGTTCCGCAAGCAGAGGATTAGTGGGAACTGAGCCATGCGGCAAACGCAGTTTCTCCAGCGTCAGCGATGCAGGCAAGGTCCCCGGATTCCATACTTCCAGTCGATTTGCAAAAAGCATGACTTGTACGCTGCCATTGCTTGTATAATCGCGGTGCGCTACGGCATTGACAATCGCCTCGGCCACAACATCTCGGGGAATTTCGTACAGCACCGGAGCCTGCGGTCCGTCTTGTCGGGTACCTACCCAAAGATTGATTTTGGACATCACGAAATCCACGGCCTGATCCACCAGATCAAAGACTGTTCCTTTATACACCTGGTATGAGGGGATAGGCTTGGCAACTTCGATGCCGTGAAAGTGCGCGCATTTCAATTCGGACGAAATCAAAAACCGTTGCGGCTGCTTGCCGAAGAGAAGGATTGCGGCGTGAGTTGGCTGTCCCTCATGCAGCAGGTTCAGATGAGCGAGAAGTTCGACTGGTTCAGCTTCTTCCGCCAAAGGGAAGCCTCTGGCCTTACGGGCGTATTTCAGAAATTGCGACATTCTCGCCCCGTCCAGATCGGCTACTGTCGCATTACGGCAGGCAGCCGCATCAAAGGGACCGGTTCGGATCAACTCGCAGCTTTCCAGATATTGCACCAGTGCGGCATAAACGCAGGAAATTAATTCGGAGGTGCTGGTAAATCGGCGGCGGACGAGCTGGTTCCCCACTTGTTGCATCAGGCCCAGAATTTTTGCCTGTCGCTCACTGTCATTCGTACCTTTCACGAATATCAGTCGGTGCTTGTTCAATCGGGACGCCAGTTCAAATTCTCGGTGCGTCGGCGACAGTCCATCTGCATCCTCGGGACCGTATTCGTTGCCGAGCAATCCGAGATACAAATCGCAGCGCTCCACCTCACTCAGATACAGAGCATCAGCCCGTCGATCTGCCGCCGGCACTTCTTCAAAAAGGAATGTTTCAAAAAAGCGACGCATAAGGGGATCACCCCGGAGATAATCCCGAAGTGCCGCTCGTTCCTCCGCAAATTCTTTTTGCACACTGCTGATAAAAATACGTATGGTACTCATGATCCATTCTCCTCTATTGGCGCTAAACCGAAAATTACTCAAACTACATTGTTTGAAAATTAGACAAAATTACCAGCCGCTCTCGCGATAGTAAAGCGCCAAATTCACGAATACGCAGTTCTCCCTGCAATTCTCAATATTCCTTCAT
>JAQUEZ010000080.1 GCA_028684915.1 Desulfobulbus sp. | reverse complement strand
GTGATGTCGCTGGAGACCACCATCGGCCCGGAACAGCAGTCGATCTTCGAGGAGACCGAACAGCATGCCAACCGGGTTATTCTCACCTCGCCGGTTCTCTCGACCATCAAATTCCGCGCCCTGGTTCACCTGGATCGCTGGGGGTACCGGCTCTGCCGCCTGTCCCTGGGCTACGATCCGGCCCGCCAGAGCCTGCGCCAGGCGATTGAACAGCTCTGCAACCAAGCAGCGGAGGCAGTCCGCTCCGGCTGCGTTCTGCTGCTGCTCACTGACCAGGACTGCCAATCGCCGCTGTTACCGATCCATGCCCTGCTGGCCACCGGTGCAGTCCATCACCACCTCTCCCAGGCGGGCCTGCGCTGCAACGCCAACCTGATCGTGGCGACGGCCACGGCCCGCGACTCCCATCAGATCGCCTGTCTGATTGGTTTTGGAGCCACGGCCGTCTACCCCTACCTCAGCTATGCAGTAATCGGCGATCTCTGCCGCAACGGCGAGATGACCCTTGCCCCGGACCAGGCGGTGAAGAACTACCGCAAGGGCATCAAGAAGGGGCTATTGAAGATACTCTCCAAAATGGGCATTTCCACCGTGGCCTCCTACCGTGGAGCCCAGTTGTTTGAGATTGTGGGACTCAACGAGTCCGTGGTCGACCTCTGCTTTCCCGGTACCCCGAGTCGTATCCAGGGGGCTGGTTTTGCCGAGCTCGAGGCCGACCAAAAGGTGCTGGCCCGGGAAGCGACCAAAGCCCAGCAACCGATCCGACCCGGCGGGCTCTTGAAATTCATCTACGGCCAGGAATATCACGCCTACAACCCGGATGTGATCATGGGCCTGCAGGCAGCGGTCAACAGCGGAGAACGAGCCAAATGGCAAACGCTGGCCGATACGATTAATCACCGTGATCCTGCCACATTACGAGATCTGCTGAGCCTGCGCCCGGACCTTAACCCCATCCCCTTGGATCAGGTCGAGCCAGTCGAGAGCATTATCCGCCGTTTCGATACTGCGGCGATGTCGCTTGGTGCGCTTTCGCCCGAGGCCCATGAGGCACTGGCCGAGGCGATGAACAGCCTTGGTGGTCGTTCCAACAGCGGGGAAGGCGGTGAGGATCCAGCCCGTTTCGGCACCAACAAGGTCTCGAAGATCAAACAGATTGCCTCGGGCCGCTTCGGCGTTACCCCGCATTACCTGGTCAACGCCGAGGTGTTACAGATCAAGATCGCCCAGGGGGCCAAGCCCGGAGAGGGCGGCCAGCTGCCCGGTAGCAAGGTCAACGAGCTGATCGCCCGCCTGCGTTACAGCGTACCCGGCGTCACCCTGATCTCACCGCCGCCGCACCACGACATCTACTCCATCGAGGATCTGGCCCAGCTCATCTTTGATCTCAAGCAGGTCAATCCGCAGGCCCTGGTTTCGGTCAAGCTGGTCTCCCGTCCCGGCATCGGCACCATTGCCGCCGGTGTGGCCAAGGCCTATGCAGACCTGATCACGGTTTCCGGCTATGACGGCGGCACCGCTGCCAGCCCGATCTCCTCGATCCGCCACGCGGGCTCACCCTGGGAGTTGGGCCTGGCCGAGGTACACCAAACCCTGCAAGCCAATGACCTGCGCGACAAGATCCGCCTACAGACCGACGGCGGCCTCAAGACCGGGCTCGATGTGGTCAAGGCAGCCATTCTTGGAGCCGAGAGCTTCGGTTTCGGTACGGCACCGATGGTCAGCCTGGGCTGCAAGTACCTGCGCATTTGCCATCTCAACAACTGCGCCACCGGCGTGGCTACCCAGCGCGAAGATCTGCGCCGCGACCATTACCAAGGAACAGTACAAAAGGTAGTCAACTTCTTTCAATTCCTGGCCGAAGAAACCCGGGAATGGATGGCCAAGCTCGGCGTGCGCAGTCTGGAAGAATTGGTTGGCCGGGTTGATCTGCTGATGCCGCTTGCCGGAATCACCAGCAGACAGCAACGCCTTGATCTGAGCCCACTGTTACATACCGACGAGCAACTGGCCCAAAAACCGCGCCACTGCGCCATCACCCGCAACCAGCCCTTTGATCGTGGACCGATGGCCGAACAGATGGTCCGCGATATCCTGCCCGCAATCGAATCCAAGGCCGGTGGTACTTTTGCCTATACGGTGGGTAACTGCGACCGCTCGATCGGTGCCCGCCTCAGCGGCGAGATCGCCAAACGCTGGGGTAACCAAGGCATGGCCGACAAGCCGATCAAACTCAAACTCACCGGCATCGGCGGTCAGAGTTTCGGCGCCTGGAACGTGGGCGGCCTAGAGATGTATCTCAGCGGCGATGCCAACGACTATGTGGGCAAGGGCATGGCCGGGGGCAAAATCGTGATCCGTCCCCCGCACCGCTCCACCTTTGAAAGCCAACTCACGAGCATCATGGGCAACACCTGTCTCTACGGGGCCACCGGTGGCCGTCTCTATGCCTCTGGCCGCGCCGGTGAACGCTTTGCAGTGCGCAACTCCGGCGCCTATGCTGTGGTGGAAGGTGTGGGCGACCACGGCTGCGAATACATGACCGGCGGCCTGGTCACCGTACTCGGCCCCACTGGCACCAATTTCGGTGCGGGTATGACCGGCGGCTTTGCCTATGTACTTGATCAGGAGAATTTTTTTGTCGACCGCTACAACCATGAACTCGTCGAGATTCAACGTGTCCATTCCGGCTACATGGAAGAGTACCGAAACCACCTCCACCAGGTGATCGAGGAGTTCTGCCGCGAAACCAACAGCGACTGGGGCTGGCACATTCTCGATGAATTTGCTGACTTCATCGGCAAATTCTGGCTGGTCAAACCCAAAGCTGCGGACCTCTCCAGCCTGCTCGACCGGCTCCAGGAGCGGGGCGAATAATTCTCTAGGATCATCACCATGAAACGACTCAACAATGTATTCCAGTTTCTCGATTTAGAGCGCAAACTGCCGCCCAAAATCAACATCGTCACCCGCAAGACCGGATTCCGCGAGATCTACGAAAAAACACCTGAGCTGCAAATTCAACACCAGGCGCATCGCTGCCTCGGCTGCGGTAATCCCTATTGCGAATGGAAGTGCCCCGTACACAACTTCATCCCCAATTGGCTCAAGCTGATCGCCGAAGGGAATGTGCAGATGGCAGTGGAGCTAAGCCATCAGACCAACAGCCTACCCGAGATCTGTGGCCGGGTCTGCCCCCAGGATCGCCTCTGCGAAGGGGCCTGCACCCTCAATGACGGCTTTGGTGCGGTCACTATCGGCAATATCGAGAAATTCATTACCGACCAGGCCCTGGCGCAAGGTTGGCAGCCGGATATGAGCGGTGTTGTCTGGACCGATAATCGGGTGGCCATTGTCGGAGCCGGACCAGCGGGTCTGGGCTGCGCCGATGTATTGGTACGCAGTGGCGTGCGCCCGGTGGTCTTCGACCGCTACCCGGAGATCGGTGGTCTGCTCACCTTTGGCATTCCCGAATTCAAGCTGGAAAAATCGGTACTGAAACGCAGGCGGGAGATCTTCACCCGTATGGGGATTGAATTTCGCCTCGGGGTGGAGATCGGTCATGACCTCAGTCTCCAATCGCTCTTGGATAAATTTGATGCCGTTTTCCTCGGCATGGGCACCTACCAGTTTATGAAGGGCGGTTTTCCCGGTGAGGATCTGCACGGGGTTTATGACGCCCTGCCCTTTTTGATCGGTAATACCAGCCAGTACCACGGCTACGAGGGGTTGTCTCCCTTCATCGATACCGCCGGTAAACGGGTGGTGGTGCTTGGTGGCGGCGATACGGCCATGGACTGCTGCCGCACTGCCATTCGCCAGGGGGCAGCCTCGGTGACCTGTGCCTATCGTCGTGACGAGGCCAACATGCCCGGCTCCAAACGGGAGGTGACCAATGCTCGCGAAGAGGGAGTGCAGTTTCTTTTTAACCAGCAGCCTGTTGGTATTTTAGGTGAACACGAAGTGGAAGGGGTGGAACTGGTGACCACCGAGCTAGGAGAACCCGATGCCAGTGGCCGACGACGGCCGGTGGTGGTGGGCGGTTCTCTGGTAACGGTGACAGCGGATATTGTGCTCATTGCCTTTGGTTTTCGACCGAATCCACCTGAGTGGTTGGCTGCGCATGGGGTGAAGGTGAATGAGCGGGACCGGGTTGTGGCAAAAGAAGGAGGTGAATTTCCACTGCAGACCAGTAATCCGAAGATTTTTGCCGGTGGGGATATGGTGAGGGGTTCTGATTTGGTGGTGACGGCTATCTGGCAGGGGCGGCAGGCGGCTGAGGGAATTTTGGAGTATTTGAAGACGGTTTGAACTGGCACAAAACATCTGCGCCCCCATCATGGTTTCACATCTTTTTTTTGCTAATTTTTTGACCAATGTTGGGGAAAGGGTACAATAGAAATACTTGGACGTTTGTCATCTGGTCTTCGCATCAATTCGAAAAGGTTGACGCGCCAAGTCTTGCTTTTGACCTCACAATTTAATTTTAAAGGAGCACTCATCATGGTTAAACTTATTAAGAATTCATCTTTTTTTGCATTCTGCCTGGTCTGTTTATCTTTTTTTACAGATCTTGGAACATCTCATGCGAATGTCATCTGTCGTGTTAAGATTGAATCAGCAATAATGATTCCTAAAGCTAATGATTCTAATAACTCAGGAATCTTTGTACAGCTTAAAAATACTACTGGTTCGACAATACCTGGGACTAATTGGGCGAGCGGCACTGTCAGAGGATTTTATCTTGATAAATCACTAGGCGACCAAGGGTTAGCAATTGCTCTAACCGCTCTGAGCAACAAGACTAAAATCAGGGTCAATATTTCAGGTACTGCAACAAAGGAATCCATAATTAAGAGTATCGGGGTCACTCAAGCACCCCAATAATTTATCTTCCTTTTTTAAACACGGTATTTTTCAAGCGACAAATAATTTTTATTGCAGACACGTTGTAAAATAGCAACGCAGGAATAATTCACTGCATTTTATTGTTAATAATTCTTCGAAATAAGGATGCCAAGTTACCAAGACTGAATTTTAACAAATTTAGTCAAGCTAGCTGAAGCTTCAATGATTGGCGACTCGTGTTAGATTTACCCAAGGAGAAGAGTATGGTTAATGACGCCCCAAACCAGAAGAGCGGTTTAACACGGCGAGAATTTATGAAATATTTTGCTGGAACAGCTTCATATATGTCTTTCGCCTCGGTTAGCTTACCCGGCCCCCTTTTCCTGCTAACACGCACAAAAAGATGGCCGATCTCAAACGATGTCTATACAACCGCAGAGCACCAAATTCTTCCAGTTCCTGTATCTGCAAGCGCCCCACAGATCGCACCAAAAGATCTCGCACTATATTCTAAATATAATTACAGCTCGTGGACAGTAGGGCCAGGTATACCATGTACAGTATGGAATACTATAGCTCCTGACTATGACAATTCACCTAACGCTGCGCACCTGCTGTCATTTTTCACCATTACCGACATTCATATTTCTGACAAAGAATCCCCGGCTCAACCACTCTATTACGAATGGAGCAAGCCGTACGGCCCAACTTGCAATTCGTCTGCCTATTCACCGGTAGTGCTCGCTACAACCCACGTCCTTGACGCTGCCGTCCAGACGATCAACTCTCTGCATAAAAAATCACCGTTTGATTTCGGGATTTCCCTTGGTGATGCTTGCAATAACACTCAATATAACGAACTGAGATGGTATATCGACGTGCTTGACGGCGCGGTTATCGCCCCAAGCTCTGGTGCCAATATCGGAGCAAATTCAATCGATTACCAAAAACAATATCAGTCATTTGGCCTCGATAAATCAATCCCATGGTACCAAGTTTTAGGCAATCACGATCAATTCTGGATGGGTTCCTGTTATGAAGACGAAACGATCCAGGCGGCTCATGTTTCTAATGCCATACAAACCTCGGATAATTCGGATTCGCCCTGTGAGAGCATAGCCCATCACGGTTTCTATTCAGGCGTGATTGATGGCTCCGATCCATTAGGGGCTGTTATCCTGTCTGGACCTGAAGAGAACTTCCCCATCCCCCCCACAATTGTGGCCGACCCGAATCGCCGTTCACTTTCAAGTCAAAACTGGATAAACGAATTCTTCACCACAACATCCACCCCGGTCGGTCACGGTTTTAACCTAGTAGACCCAAACATGGGAAGCGACTTTGCCTGTTATAGTTTTATGCCCAAGGTGAATATACCCATCAAGATAATTGTGTTGGATGACACCTGCAAAGGGTCTGATCAACCAAACTATGCCGCTGGCAGTCTCGACCAGATCCGGCTAGACTGGCTAAAAAAAGAGCTTCAGGCTGGTCAGGACAACAACCAACTCATGATCATCGCGGCGCATATTCCCTTTAACGTATATGAAAATCTTGTCACCGACCCAACTCAGGTAGCGCCAACGCTGCCATTTATGCCCTTGTTCATCCCTGCGCCCGTTGAGGGTGCCACCTCTGTCGTTGATGACAAAAAATTACTTGCCGTTCTCCACCAATATCCGAACCTCATCATGTGGATTTCTGGACACCGCCATATGAACACTGTTACGCCTCAAATTCATCCTAAAGATCCAACACGTAGCTTCTGGGTGGTTGAAACTTCATCACTTCGGGATTTTCCACAGCAATTCCGTACATTCAAGATTTATCGCAATAACAACAACACCCTTTCAATCATCACAACCAACGTTGACCCCGCTGTTGCAGCAAATTCGCCTGCAGCTACATCTCGAGGAAATGCAATCGCCACTGCACGAATAACAGCGGCCGTTCCCATTGACGATGCTACATCCCACTCGATCAATGCTGAGCTCGTCATACAATTAACCCCAGAAATGCAAGGGATTATCGCCAATGCAGGGACAAAAGTGTATTAAACAAAATCGACCCAAAATTAGAACAGAAAAGAATCAAAAGAAAAGGTCGCCGCGTCGTTAAAGCTGCCCCGTACAACGAGGCCCAAAACCGGGGAGGCCCTTCTCCCGGTTTCGGACTAAGGCGCTTTCTTTCACCGAATGAACATCCGGGCTTTTATATCATCCCCCTCTGCGGGAATTCGCTGACCCAATAAAACGTTTCATGTAGCAATCAAATAAAAAAAGTCCCTTCCCTGGAATCACCAGAGAAGGGACTTTTTTTATTTGAAAACACTAACAATATTATCCACGCAGGACGTTGGCAACCTCGCGGGCAATGGCCAATTCCTCGTTCGTGGGGATAACAAAGACCTTAACCGAGCTGTCCGGGGTGCTGATGCAACGGGCATCTTTGGAGCGTTCGCTGTTCTTTTTCCCGTCCAGGCGCACGCCGAAAACTTCCAGACCTTTAAGCGATTTGGCACGGACGATATCGTCGTTTTCTCCGATACCGGCGGTGAAGACAATACCATCCACCCGACCAAGCACGGCCATGTAGGCACCGATGTATTTACGGTTGCGGTAGGTGGCCACATCCAGGGCGGTCGCCGCCCGGGTGTCGCCGTCGGCAATCGCCTGGTGGATATCGCGCATATCGTTCATGCCGCAGAGTCCCTTCAGACCGGACTCTTTATTAAGCATTGAATCGATCGCCTCCAACTCCATGCCCTTATTCTGTTTCAAAAACAGATGAATCGCCGGATCAAGGTCACCGCAACGAGTTCCCATGACCAGCCCTTCCAACGGGGTCATCCCCAGGGAGGTATCAATACTGAGTCCGTTTTCAATCGCGGTGATGGAACAACCGTTGCCCAAATGGACGGTGACCAGGTTGCTCTCATGGAGCGGTTTGCCCAGCATGCGGGCGCATTCACCAGCGACATAACGGTGAGAGGTACCGTGGAAACCGTACCGGCGCACCCGATCCTGCTCGTAAAGTTTGTACGGCAGAGCATACATAAAGGCATGCGGCGGCATGGTCTGATGGAAGGCAGTGTCAAAGACTGCCACCTGGAACACGGCCGGGAAAAGCTCCATGGCCACGCGGATACCGTCAAGATTGGCCGGGTTATGCAGCGGTGCCAGGGGAACATTGCGTTGAATAGCCTCGATCACCCTGGTGGTGATGCGGGTCGAAGCATGAAAATCCTCGCCGCCATGAACAACACGGTGACCGATGGCGGTGATCTCCGAGGCATCCTTGATAATCCCCTTGTCTTTGTCGGTGAGCAGGTTGATTACCAGTATCATACCGCTGTCATGATCGGGGATGGGCTGTTCGATCACAATCTCACTCTGGGTTGCGGTTCCCGGAAGAAAGGTGTTTTTCAAACGGCCGATATCTTCACCGATCCGCTCGACGAGGCCGGTGGCAAGGACGGTTTCGGTTTTCATCTCGATCACCTGATATTTGATCGAGGAACTTCCTGAGTTAATGACAAAAAATTTCATATTCATTTCTCCTGTTCACCAAGAGTATTATTTTTTCATTTTAGCGGTTTGAGCCTGAATAGCGGTCAGGGCCACGGTATCGACGATATCCTGTACGGTACAACCGCGAGAAAGATCGTTGACCGGCTTGTTGAGCCCTTGCAGAACCGGGCCCATGGCCACAGCGTTAGCTGCTCGCTGAACGGCCTTATAGGTATTGTTTCCGGTATTGAGATCCGGGAAGACAAAAACGGTTGCCTGGCCAGCGACTTCCGAGTTGGGCATCTTCAATCGTGCCACCTCGGGATCAAAGGCAGCATCATACTGCAACGGTCCTTCCAGCGGAAAATTGAGACCACGTTCGGCCATTAGTTCCTTGGCAATGGCGGATGCCTGGACCACCTTTTCCACATCCTGGCCG
This sequence comes from Desulfobulbus sp., assembly GCA_028684915.1. Next base: position 16,520 of record JAQUEZ010000080.1, on the reverse strand, counting down.
GAGCCGGAAATGCCGGTGGAGTAACTGAGCAGGGCCACACGGGGCTCAATGCCGAAAATCTGCGCGGTTTCAGCCGAGCTGAGCGCAATCTCGGCCAACTGTCGGGCATCGGGGTTGGGGACAACGGCGCAGTCGCCGAATGCCAGGATCTTGGACTGAAGGCACATGATGAAGATCGAAGAGACCACCGAGACGCCGGGTTTGGTTTTGATAAACTCAAAAGAGGGACGAATAGTCTGGGCGGTGGTGGTGATCGAACCGGAAACCATACCATCGGCAATGCCCTTATGGACCATCATGGTACCGAAGTAGGTCGGATCGGACATGCGGTCGCGGGCGACATCCATAACGATACCGCGATGTTTGCGGATATCGAAATAAGTAGCCACGAAATCATCGTAGCAACTGGAGGTGGTGGGATCGAGAATCTGTACGCCATCAATGTTTAGGTTGAGTTTTGAGGCCTTGGTACGAATCTCGTCTTCCTTGCCCAGCAGAGTAATATCGGCAATGCCACGGCGAAGGATGATATCTGTAGCGCCGAGTATGCGCTCCCCCATGCCCTCAGGCAGGACGATATGCTGCCGGTTGGCGGCCGCCTTTTCCACCAGGGAATACTCGAACATACGCGGGGTAATCTTGGTGGAGCGTTGGGAGACCACCCGTGCGGTCAGTTCAGCCACATTGACGTACTTGGAAAACCAACCCAGGGCAGTGGCGATGCGTTTGGTGTCGGTAGGCTCAATGCGTCCGTAGAGCTCGGTTACACTCTGCACCGTGTCATAGGTATGGGAGTCGACGAACAGCACCGGTACCGGAATACCGGTCCAGCCCTGGATCAATCGCTGCACGCTGGTGCTGACCTCGATACCGCCGGTGATAAGGATACCGGAGATATTGGGGTAAGCCGAAGAAATCCGGCTGGCGAGACTGGAGATAATAATGTCGGAACGATCACCGGGAGTAATAATCAGGCTGCCTTCCTTGATATAATCCAGGAAGTTGCTGATCTGCATCGCCGCGACCAGGTAGTTGCTGACCAGGTTGAGCATGCTCGGTTTTCCGTAGAGGACTTCGGCGCCCAGCCAACGCTTGACATCGTCAATGGTGGGGTTGCCGAGGGCCTTGTTCTCCGGGATAACATAGAGCGGCATATCGCGGCCGAACTGCTCGCGGCACTTGGCATTGGAGGCGGTATCGCGGAGAAAGGTCTCTGGAGCGCGGTTAATGATACAGCCAGCAAGATCAAGTCCCTTTTCTTCAAGGGTGTCGATGGTAATCGCGGTATGGGTACAGATCTCCTCAGTGGATTTATCCCGGCCAGAGGCCACGATCAGTACCGGTGCGCCGAGATTGGCGGCGATGTTGGCGTTGAGATCAAACTCAAATCCCGGATCTTTCCCGCGGAAATCGGTGCCCTCGCAGAGAACAAAATCGTACTTTGCTTCGAGCTGTTTATATTTTTTGAGGATGTTTTCGTAGAGGATCTCCTCCTGACCGGAGGTGATCAGCTGGCGGGCTTGGCTGAGGGTGTAGGCGTGGGTGTCGTTGTACTCGATATCGAGTTTGAAGTACTTCAGTACCAAGTTGAGATCGTGATCGACCCGGCCAAAGACATGATCGTTAATAATAGGGCGAAAAAAGGCAATTCGGCTGATCTCCTTAAGGATCACTTGCATGACCCCGAGAATAATCGCCGATTTACCGCTTCGCTCTTCCGCTGCGGTGACGTACAAATTATTTGCCATGAAATGGGACCTCCTGCACCCGTAGAAATATGGGCAGGGAAATTGGGGGGAAACGGATTGTCCCCGCTCGAAGCAGCGAGTGTCTTCGAGCGGGGACCGATATTTTTACTTGATGATAGTGTATAACTCTTTCAGATTTCTATCAAATTAAATCAGGCACTTTTGACCGCCGTTCCCGGCAACGGCCCGCGACAAACCGGGCCGAAAACGAAGCAGCGATCAATCTGCCAGTTGATTGGCGATAAGCTCAACCGTATGGCGCACCTGGACTCCGGCACCATCCTGATCCATGCCGCCACGAATCTGCATGACGCAGCCGGGACAATCCATGGCTACCACCGGCGTACCGGTATCTTTGATATTTTTTAATTTCCGTTGAAGGATGGGAGCTGAAATCTCCGGCAATTTGATGGAGTAAGATCCACCCATACCGCAACAAATATCACATTCGAACATCTCGGTCACCTCATAGCCAGCCTTTTCAAGCAGGGCTCGTGGCGGCTGATCAGCCTTGAGGGTCCGCTTGAGGTGGCAAGAATCATGATAGGTGATCTTGCCAAGCTCCTGCCCTTCCTTGAGGGTGAGACGTCCTTCATCAACCAGTTTTTTCACCAATGTGGAAAAATCAATGGTCTTATCGGCAAGTTGACGCGCTTGGGGAAGCCATTTGCGCCGCCCAAGCGACTCAAAGGTCGCGATGAACTCATGATCCAAGGCCACGGTACAGGTCGGACAGGCGGAAACCACATAGTCGGCCGGTTCGGCCAACAGAGCTTGAATGTTGTCGACCGCATTACCAGCAGCGGTTTCATACGCACCGTTATAGCGGGCAGGTGCGCCGCAACACGTCTGCCCTTCGGGAAAGACGACCTCGATTCCGGCCTTGTTGAGGATCTTCACCAGGGCCTCACCCATTTCAGGATAGGCAAAATCAATCAGGCAACCAGCATAGAACACCACCTTTTCCTGCAACCCCTTGGGCTGGTTGATGGTTTGGAACACATCGCGAAACGGTTTCGGCGCAATTGCCGGTAGGCTGCGGCCATCGGTAAGATCGGCCAAAAACATCGGCAAATGGCGGATGAACTTGGTGCCTTTGGCAAAGGGTTTGGCAGCCACCGAAGCGGCCCGGAGCATGGCATGGAAGACCCTCCGGTTGTTCACCACAGTGAAAATGGATTTCTGCAGCACCGACAGTCCCTGCTCTTTCACCAGACGACGACGAATCTCCATGATCAAGCCGGGGATATCGATCTTACCCGGGCAAACATCCTTACAGGCCCCACACTGGATGCAGAGTCCCTGGATGTCTTCAGAGCTCTTCAACTCATCATGCCAAGCGGTAAGGATAGTGCCGATACCGCCGGTGTAGACCTTGCCAAATACATGACCGCCGACCAGGCGAAAGATCGGACAGACGTTCAGGCAGGAGGCACAGCGGATACACTGCAAGGCCTCTTTGAACAGAGGGTCGGCCGCCATATCGGTGCGATGGTTATCCATGAGGATGACATGCAGTTCTTTCACGCCGCCATCGGTGGTGGGGGTCGGTCCGGAGATAATGGTAACATACGAGGTCAGCAACTGGGCGGTGGCACTGCGCGGCAGGGCTTTGAGGATCGGAGCGATCTCACTGAACTTGGCCACCAGCTTTTCAACACCCACCACGGCAATATGAATTTTGGGCAGGGTGGTCACCATACGGGCGTTGCCCTCGTTGGTCACCAGGGCAACAGAGCCGGTTTCAGCCACCGCAATGTTACCACCGGAAATGCCCATGTCGGCACGGAGGAACTTGGGCCGCATCTCGCCTCTGGCTACCTTAACCAGGCGAGGAATATCGGAGTTCAGCCGCTCATCGACTTCCTTGGAAAAGATGTCGGCCACCTCTTCCTTGGTCATGTGAATGGCGGGCATAACCATGTGCGAGGGGGTCTGACCGGCCAACTGGATAATCCATTCGCCTAGGTCGGTCTCATTGACTTCAATCCCGGCCTTCTCCAGATACGGATTGAGGTGGATCTCCTCAGTGGCCATGGACTTGGATTTAACGATCGATTTCACCCCGCTTTCCTGGGCGACTTTCAATATATATTCGCGGACTTTTTCCGGATCATTGGCGCGGAAGACCTTGGTCCCCTTGGCTTCAGCATTTTTCTGGAACAGATCGCACAGTTCCTCGATATGTGAAGCGGCATAGCCTTTCACTCCGGCAATCGTGGTGCGCAGGGCCTCGAAATCTATGCCTTCGTACGCCTTGGCCCGATTGACCTTGTAGGCTTCGGAAAATTTGCCGAGCGCCCCGGTAAGGTTGGCGTTATGGAGGGCGCGATCAATGGATTGTTTAAATTCCTGCTGCATTAGTTACTCCCTCCCAGCTGATCGATGAACACGATGACGAGCCGTTCTGGCCCATGGACGCCGATGGTCAGCACCCGCTCAATATCTGCGGTGCGGCTGGGGCCGGTGATCATGGCGATGTAATGAGCGGTATGCGGATCCGCCTCGGTCAGCACGGTGGGCATATCCGGGCGAAGCCCTGCGGTAGCAATCAGGGCGACATGGATGGTCGGCAGAGTGGAAACCAGCCGTTTATCGATAGCAGTGGCATCCTGAACCAGGGTTCCGGTGTCGGCCAAAGCCCAATCAACCTGACTGATACCGACTTTGGCTGCGGCAGCCCGATCGCGGCTCACCTCAAAGCTCAAGCCGTCTATGGCTTCAAGAACTTTACGATCAATGGTGGCGAGAAAGGGACAATCGGCAAAAACGCCATATTGGCCAGACTGCTCAGCCACACCTTCTTTGGAAAAAAAATCAGCAAGAAAGGTCAGCGCCTCTGCAGAGTTTGCAACTCGATGCACCTCTGCGCTCACACCCTCGGCTCTAGTTTTAAACTGTTCGTACATCAGTTTCCTCCTCCATTCCGAATTGCTCCGGCGAAGCCTAGACCGGCCATACCGTCGGCCATTACCGAGCCGCTTCAACAGCACTGGTCATATTATTATAAATTGTAAAACCAACTTATGGTCAACCTTATTGCAAAGTATCACCCTTTGTCAACATGCTTTTTTAGATTTTATCGAAAAATTTATTGACAAGTTTTTCCAGGTAAGATAACTGGTATTACCAATTAACGATCCATGAAGCGATGCGCGCTCTTCCTGGTAATCCGTTAGTACCCCGCTGGTGGGGATCTACGATCAACTCACTTATGAAGGAGTACCCCCGTTATGATTTGGACAGTTGTCAATCCCTCCGCCGCCGGGAACCTGCGGGGAGATAACGCGACGGCGGATGCTCAGGCGTCCTGCCAACATGGAAGCGCAGCAATGCGCAAAAGTTATTAAGGAGACTTGAAATGCCGCTTCAATTACTTGCCCTCGTTGCCCTAGCGCCTATCGCTCTGGCTTTGGTTCTTATGGTCGGCCTCCGTTGGCCTGCGACCAAAGCTATGCCCCTGGCTTGGCTGGTTACCGCCCTTGCCGGTGTCTATGTGTGGAAGATGGACATTGGCTTTGTCATCGCCTCAACCCTCAGCGGGTTCGGCGGAGCTGTTAACGTTCTTATCATTGTTTTTGGTGCCATTCTCATTCTCTATACCCTGCGTGACAGTGGTGGCATGGAGACCATCAACCACGGCTTCCACGGCATTAGCCGCGACCGCCGGGTCCAGGTCATCATTATCGCCACCGTTTTCTCTGCCTTCCTTGAGGGTGCGGCCGGCTTCGGTACTCCTGCTGCCATCGCCGCCCCGCTGTTGCTCAGCCTCGGCTTTCCGGCACTGGCCGCCGCCATGGTCTGCCTGATCCTCAACTCCTTTCCGGTTACCTTTGGTGCCGTTGGGACTCCGGTCTGGTTCGGCCTTAAAAACCTTAAGCCGCAGATTGAAGCCGCCATTGCCGCTGGCCAGGCTGGCGACATCACCTCCTTTGGCATGTTCCTCAAAGTGATTGGCCAATGGGCAGCCCTGCTCCACCTGCCGATGATTTTCATCATGCCACTCTTCGTCAACATGATGCTCACCCGCTTCTTTGGTGAGAAAAAATCCTGGACCGAAGGTCTGGGCGCGTGGAAGTTCTCCCTGTTCGCCTCTACCTGTTTTGCCATTCCCTACACAGCGACCGCCTTCTTCATCGGCGAGGAATTTCCCAGCCTCATCGGCGGATTGATTGCCACCGCTTTGGTTGTGAGTGCAGCAAAAAAAGGTTTTCTTCTCCCAAAAACGTCCTGGGACTTCGGCGCGCAGTCTACCTGGGATAAAGAGTGGACCGGAGATATCGCCACTTCTGAAAAATGCGAGTTCAAAGCCCACATGAGCCAATTCAGAGCATGGTTACCCTACGTGCTTATCGGTGCCATTTTAGTTCTGACCCGCATCAAAAGCCTGCCGCTCAATGCCTGGCTGAAATCTATCAGCTTTTCCATCCCCCATATCATGGGCTACGAGTCGGTTAAGTTCTCCATGCAACCGCTCTACCTGCCGGGCACCATCCCTTTCATGCTGGTCGCCATCCTGACCATCTTCATCCACAAGATGCCTGGCGAGAAAGTTGCCGCGGCCTGGTCTGACTCGATCAAACGGATGAAAAATCCGGCCATCGCCCTGTTCTTTGCAGTTGCCCTGGTTGAGATCTTCAAACAATCCGCTAAAAATACCATCGGCATTCCGTCTATGCCGTTGTCCATGGCGCAGACCGCAGCTGCCATGACCGGTAACACCTGGCCGATGTTCGCCTCCTTTGTTGGCGCACTGGGTGCCTTCATCACCGGCTCCAACACTGTATCGGACCTTCTGTTTGCCGAGTTCCAGTACGCGACCGCTTCACAGTTGGGAATATCGCATCAGATCGTTGTCGCTCTCCAGGCTGTTGGTGGCGCCATGGGAAACATGGTGTGCATCCATAACATCGTCGCAGCTTCCGCTACCGTTGGCTTGGCTGGTATGGAAGGGATGCTGATCCGTAGAAACTCACTCCCCCTGTTGGTATACGGTTTGTGCGCCGGCACGTTGGGATCAGTGTTTGTATACGTTCTCTACCCTGGAATTTTCTAAGGAGTGATTCTCCGTGGGCATACTTCGGGAGTTGTTTCCTTGCGGAGTATGCCTGCCCCATCCCCATGCTGTTCTTCTCTCCTGTCTCTTTTCTTTTGGAGTTAACCGGTCAATTCCCCCTGACCGATTAACACGCCCCCTGGAAGGAAAGGACGCGCGCAACTCCGGGCGGTAGTGGTCATGCCGTCCGGAGTATTTTCGGTTGGTGGCAACCAACAACCGGCGCTTGCCACGATCATTGAGACCTCTCCATAGACACGAATTTGCGCAATGTGATCCCTCCGTGCCGATCTGACACTGACTTGCATTCCCATAAGTTATGGAGTAGAAAGGAGCCTCTTGAATGTTTTCTTTGCCTTATTGGATGACCATGCGATTCAAACCAATCAAGCCTAAAAAAGTCTCCAGCCAGATCGCCGACCAAATACGCGAATCGATCTTGGCCGGTGACTTTGCCCCCGGAGACAAATTGCCCCCGGAACGGGAACTGGCCGAAATGTTCGGTGTCTCCCGGCCCTCGGTCCGTGAAGCGCTCAATATACTTGCTTCTGCCGGCCTGGTCATGTCGTACCAGGGTGGCGGCACCGTGGTTTTAAGCCTAGTTGATCCCAGCCAGGGCAATGCATTAAGCGATCTGATCCGCAGCCAGCAGGACCGGGCCCTCGAGGTTATCGAGGTCCGCAAATGCATGGAATCCTGGACCGCTTTTTATGCCGCTGAACGCGCCCTCCCCGAAGATTTGCGGCGTATGGACGAGATCCTCAAGGGGATGGAGAAAAACCTCGCAGGCGAACTCCCCTCGGAAGATCTGGACGCCAACCTCCACATTGTTATCGCCCGCGCCACCCACAACATCGTCTGGCTGCATCTGATGCAGAGCCTGTTTGACGCCATGAAAGAATTCCAGCGCGGCGTCTGGCGAGCAGTCTATCTGACCCAGGACGACCACAAGCTCCTGTTCAGTCACCACGCCTCCATTGTCGAGGCCATCAAGGGCAAAAAGCCCGAGGTTGCCCGCGAGGCCATGATGCTCCATCTCAACTTTGCCGAACAGCGAAGCATCGCCTACGTTTCCCACCGCGTTTCTCAGTAATATGAGTTTTCCCTACCTCCGCTTCATAGCAGACAGCAGAGCACGAACGGAGTAATCATAGAAAAAGGATGCAGCGTTTTCGTGTATTCCAACGAAAACGGCAATAATTCCCAACCGATTCCATTTGCCCGAGCCATTCAGCGACAGGCTTCTTTCCTCAGTCTCCCGCCTTCCCATGCTTTCTTTGTCCGGCCTGCCTAGCGCAGCCCGGGCAACTATACGTCATCCTTTGATATTTATGCAGGTCAGCGGATTTAGGCCTTTGCAAGTCAAATTTTATTTGACAGATCATTTTCCAAATGATAATTGGTAAGACAAATGAACCTCCGCTAGCTAAATCGTTTAATTCAGGTGATTGCAGCGGAGAACGTGAATTCCAAATGCGTCCGCAGCAGAGGAGAACCGCCGCAATGCTTGACCAAACGATCATTGAGCAACTTGAAGCCTTGGTAGGAAAAGAGAATGTACTGACCGGCAAAGTAGACCTGGTCGCCTACAGTTACGATGCCACCGCAGATCTGCCCCGGCAGACCCCGGATGTCGTCGTCCTCCCGACCAGCGCTGAAATGGTTCAGGAGATTGTTCGCCTGGCCCGTCGCAACAAAATTGCGATCTATCCCCGAGGCGCCGGAACCAACCTCAGCGGCGGCACTGTTCCGCTGAAGAAAGGTATCGTTCTCTCCTTCCAGAAGATGAACAAAATCCTTGATCTAGATCCAGCCAACCTCACCGCCGTGGTCCAGCCCGGCGTGGTTATCAATGCCCTCAACAGCGCGGTTGCCCAGCACGGCCTGATCTATCCTCCAGACCCAGGCACCGTGGCCACCGCCACCATGGGTGGTTCCGCGGCCGAGAATTCCGGTGGTCTGCGCGGCCTGAAATACGGCGTAACCAAAAACTACATCATGGGCATGGAAGTTGTGCTAGCTAGTGGCGAGAAGGTTCGTTTCGGCGGCAAGACCGTAAAAAACGTCACTGCCTACGACTTTTCCAACCTTTTTGTCGGTTCCGAAGGCACCCTGGGCATCATTACCGAACTCACCGCCAAGCTGATCCCGGCACCAAAATACCGCCGCACCATGATGGGCATGTTCAAAACTCTGGCCGACGCCGGTAACAGTGTCGCCGGCATCATCGCCGCCCAGGTTATCCCTGCGACCCTGGAGATCATGGACCGCATGACCATCCAGACTGTTGAAGATTTTGCCCACATCGGTCTGCCAGTTGATGCCGAAGCCCTGTTGCTGATCGAGGTGGACGGTATGTCCGCGGATGTCGTCAATGCCGAGGCAGAGGCAGTGATGAAGGTGGTCACCGAAAATAACGGCGATCTCAAAATTGCAGAGTCCGATCAAGAACGCGATCAGTTGTGGACTGCCCGGCGGAATGCCCTGCCTGCACTGGCCTCCCTCAACAACACGGTCATCCTTGAGGACGCCACCGTACCCCGTTCACGCATTACCGAAATGCTGATCACCTGTCAGGAAATCGGCAAAAAATACAATCTCACCCTCGGAACCTTTGGCCATGCCGGTGACGGTAACCTGCACCCGACCATTCTCTGCGACAAAAACAACGCCGATGAAATGGCCCGGATGCACAAAGCGGTCGATGAGATCTTCAAGGCGGCCCTTGATTTCGGTGGCACCCTCTCCGGTGAGCACGGTATCGGTGTGGCTAAAATGAAATATCTCGGTGACGAGCTTGGCCAGAGCGGCCTCAACCTCATGGCCAGCATCAAACAATCCCTTGATCCCGAATACATCCTCAATCCTGGGAAAATGGTTCCTGTACGGGAGAACTAAGCCATGGCTGTTACCGATAAAACCTACCATGACGATTTAGCGATTGTTCAGGAAGAGCTGGACAAGTGCATGAAATGCGGCAACTGCATGGCCGTTTGTCCGGTGTACGGGGCCGAAAAGGTTGAGTCCGCCGTGACCCGATCTAAGATTGCCGTGGCCGAGGCTATCCTGGCCGGTGAGTTGGAGTTGGACGATCCGCAGGTGTACGAAATGCTGTTTAATTGCCTGGTCTGCAAATCCTGCATGACCGCCTGTCCAACCAAGGTCAACTTTGACCGAATTATGCTGGCCCTGCGGGCTGCGCTGGTGCGGAAAAATGGTCTCCCCTGGCTCAAAAAAGCCATCTTTTCCACCCTCAAGCACCCCAAACTTTTTGACGCCGGGCTCCGTGTCGGTGCAGCCATGCAGGGGCTGGCATTTAAATCAGAGAAAGGCGGCAAGGCCATCTCACCAAGAGCCGCCTTTGCCAAAGTGGGCACCCCGATCGGCTTTGACGGCGATCGCCAGATGCCCTCGCTTTCGATCACCCCGCTGCGGGATCGGGTTTCGGAGATTGTCCGTGCCCCCGGATCCACGATCAAGGTGGCCTTTTTCACCGGCGATTCGCTCAACTATTTTTACCCGGATTCCGGTAAGGATTTGATCGATGTATTGACCGCCAACAATATCGAAGTCCACATTCCCAAAGGACAGAATTGCTGCGGTGTGCCGGTGCTGGTTCATGGTGATATCGACACCGTGAGAAAACTGGCAAAAAACAACATCGACACCTTCGACGCCACTGACTGCGACTATCTGATCACCGGTTGTGGTTCCTGCGGCGGGGCCTGGCAGCACGACTACGTGGAGCTGTTGGCGAACGATCCGGTCTACGGGCCTAAAGCCAAGGAGTGGTCCAAGAAGACCTACGACATCTCAACCTTTCTCACCAAGGTGATCAAGCTGCGTGAGCCCAAAGGTCGGATTGAAAAGACGGTGACCTATCACGATCCCTGCCATCTGAAGAAGTCGATGAAGGTCTTTGCCGAGCCGCGCGAGATCCTCAAATCCATCCCCGGACTGACCTTCAAGGAAATGTCGGCCCCGGATGCATGTTGCGGGAGCGGTGGGTCTTTTGTCCTCTCTCACTACGAGACCTCATCAGCCATTGGCAAGAAAAAAGCCGATGACATTAAGAACACCCAGGCCGATACCGTGTCCACCGGTTGCCCGGCCTGCATGATGCAGTTACTCGATAACGTCAACCGCTGCGGCGGCCAACAGGATGTCGTTCATTACATCTCCCTGCTGGCTCAGTCCTACCGTAAAGAACGTTAAACGCACCATCACTCGCTGTTCCTCCACCAGAAAGGGGGCCAAGGAAATATTCCTTGGCCCCCTTTTTCTTTGACCGATTGTTTGCCAGCGGTTGCTGGTGTAACTCACACTATGCCAATGAGAACCGCCTCGAAGAAAATAAAATTCGAGACGTTGTTACACAACGCAGATACAGGCTGTTACGAAAATCGGGCCGTCGTTTTTAAGAGTGCTTACAAGACCGACAATTACGGAGAATAGGTGATCGTATTCGATTTTCCACTCAGCGCATCTCCACCCATAATGGCGTCAATGGAAAATTTGGTTTCCTGGGAAGGCGCTATAATCGTACAACTCAACGCTCTAGCCTCAGGATCATCAGTTGCGCAAAGCTCCTCACCATTGGCCAAAATTTGAAAGCCGGAGATGGTGTTTTCGAGTTCCCGATCAAAATCCCAGGAAAAGGAAGCCAATCGTACAGGCCCTGTGGGGGCGAGGGCCAGGTAGCTGATCTTTTCCCCCAAATGCGCCACCTCGTTATCCAAGGATTGCTCTTCCTGGACCTTGACCTGGAACCCTGATTTGGACAACTTCTGCAAACGAAGAGCGGCCGTATTCAAACCGGCTCGAGTCCGCATCTCGGCAAAAAGCGAGGGGGGCTGTAGAAAGCGACTCTGCACCCTTATACTCTTCCAGGCATTACTAATTAATGAATCGCCCACAACCGCTTCATATCGGATTGCATCCTGGCTTGCCTTGCCCGCAGCCCAAGCCACATAATGAACGGTTTCCGACTTATGAACAGAAGTGCCCGCTTTTTCCTGAGCCATCAGGAGATACGAAAAACCTGAGCGAACCGGGAGGACCCGGCCTGTAACCGCCTTACTGTCCTTAACCGAGGTCGGGGTAGTCAACACCACAGGCGTTTGGCTAAAGGATACCGGAAAGGAAACCTTTTGCCAGCTGGTTGATCCGGTAAACGCCCCTGCCACGACAACAGTGCCGTCTTCAAGCATGCTTCTTCCCTTCTCCAACACCAGATAACTTACTTTTTCCTGGGTATGCACCCCATCCTGATAGGGCCATTCGGTCAGGCGAATATCAAATCCTTGGCGAGTAACATTCCTGATCCTTACCGTACAGGGATCAGGATCAGCGGATTGCGGAGGCCCCGCCACAACAATAGGCTGGTTGTAAGGCTCTGCAAAAGAGACCCGTACCCAATCACTTACAACCTGAATATCACCAACCTCTAAATGCACGGGTGTTACATGAACCGGCGATGCGGATACGGCAGCACCCACTGCGGCGATAGCCACTCCATTGTTTGCGGCAGCAAGGCCTGTGCCGCCGCTTTTATCACGCCCTTGAGTTGTAGCCGGTGCGCCAACCGCTTCAGCGACAACGATAGGCGTGGTGACCGAATTCTGCAGGCCCCTTACGTCAGTCACGGTTAATTTCGCGTTGTAAGTCCCTGGCTCCCTGTAGACATGGCTGGCGATGGCCGTCTTGCCTGTTCCGCCGTCTCCAAAATCCCAGAGAAAACCAACAACCGCCAAACCAGCAGTGGAAGAAGAGCCAGAGGCGTCAAAGGTAACGGTCAAAGGACAGGTGCCAGCAGCTACACTGGTGCTGATCCGGGCTGTCGGCGCGGTAATTTTACTAACAGTCCCGCCGCTTGCGGGCAAAAGGACCTCATCACTCCCCGCAAAAGCAAAAGGGGCGGAATGGGGACTTTCCGTACCGTCGGCAAACATTGCGGTGAGAGTGAAATTGGTGGGGTTGCTGTAGAGAGTTACTTCGCAGTCCATGGCCGTAGCCGTGGAGTCCTTCACCTGACAGGCAACGGCCCCCTCCTGGTACAGTTTGAATCCTATCACTGCAGGTTCACTTGGCGGCGTATACCCCCATTCGATATGGATGGACCGACTCTCCGCAGCCAGGGCATAAAACGGCAGGCAGCAGATAACGGGAAGAACAACTCGGATTAGTTGATAAAACATTATTTTCCTTGGATAATTGGGAGAAAAAAAGCCTCTGTAGCGTAAAGCAGTGACCGTGCCGGAATGAAGGGGAGGGGCCACTTTCTCATTCGGGAGCGCACAGATGCATAATCTATGGACAATTTTCCCCAAAAAAACATGAAACCCTTACAGGACAATCACTTCGGCCTCTCTGAGTCATCACCTGCTAGAGAAAAAAAAACTCAAACTCGTATCGACTGTTGCCCAAAAGAGACAACGACGTGACGTACAGCAGAGGCTATGACGGCGCTTAAGCACACTGAGGGCAAGGGGATTCCCAGAGATCGCACGGCAACTTCCTTTAATGGCAGGTTTTTGACCTAATATATTTGCCTGTGCGAACAAGACTCGGCCTGATGTAATCAATCAGGCCACGCGCCCCTGCAGTCGCAATAAAGCGACAGAAGAAGGGGGGTTCAGCGAAGAATAACTTGATCACCACAACTCAACATGCACCTGTTCCCTGTTGAAACGGGTGCGGCTCTCTTTTTCTTCAGCAGGCCAACCAAGCGAAATGCCAGCCACCGGGATGATGCCCTCTGGCAGGCAGAAAGCCTTGCTGACCGCAGCTATCCGCTCTTCGCGAGGATGAATCCCCAACCAACAGGCGCCCAGCCCGAGCATGCTTGCAGCCAGAAGAATATTTTCGATCGCAGCGCTGAGATCCTGGAGCAAAAACGACAGCTCCCGGTCATGGGCCTGGTTAATGTCGCCACAAACCAACAGGGCAGCAGTGGCCCCGCTGAGCATCTTGCCGTTAGGTAAGCAGTTTGCCAGTTGATCGATGGTTGGGCGAGACCGGAGGGCAATGAAATGCCAGGGATTCTTGGCCATGGCAGAGGGGGCAGCCATGGCTGCCTCCAACAAATCATTGATCAGGGTATCCGGTATCCTTTCCTGGGTATATTTTCGGATACTGCGACGGGCGAAAAGGCTCTTTAAAACGGGATTCATAGTACTTACTCTCCAAACACTAAAAGGACATGACGGCAGCTCTGTGCTCAAAACAAAATTCGGCGCTGATCCCCCTCGTACTGTCGACACTGTTCGATATATCCCTGCATGATTTCGGCAACGCTCTCCGGTGTATCGGCCAGGTGAAACAGGTCCATATCATCAGGAGCGATCGATTTATGGGGCAATAGCTGCGACCGGATCCAATCGACCAGCCCCTGCCAGTAACTGGTACCGAAGAGGATGATCGGAAAACGGCGGATTTTTTTGGTCTGCATCAGGGTCAGTGATTCGAAAAACTCATCCATAGTGCCGAAACCACCGGGAAAGATAACATAGCCCATAGCATAACGAACAAACATGAGTTTTCTGATAAAAAAATAGCGAAACGTCAAACTACGGTTTTGATAATGGTTGGGATGCTGCTCCCGAGGCAGAGTAATATTGAGCCCCACCGAGGTCCCACCAGCCTCGAAGCAGCCACGGCTGGCCGCCTCCATAATTCCTGGGCCACCACCGGTAATCACTGCTAGTTGCATCTGAGTGAGCAGAGAGGCCGTGGTTTGCGCGGCCGCGTAATAGGGAGAGTCCTCGCCAAAACGGGCGCCACCGAAGATAGAGACCGCCGGGCCAAGATCGTTGAGGGTCTCGATGCCATCGATCAGTTCGGCCTGGATGCGAAAGATTCGCCAAGCCTCGGAGGTTTTCAGATCGTCCATAATCCTCTGGAGTAGAAAACCGGCAGCGGGAAGGGGCCCGACTGCCGGTTTTAAAGGTGTAAGCTACGGTGCAGATAGCTTACCTATCCACCCGCATCGTGCCTGCATTATAATAAGCTTTTAAAGAAGTCGTTACCCTTGTCGTCCACAAGGATGAATGCGGGGAAGTCGACAACCTCGATCTTCCAAACAGCTTCCATACCCAATTCCGGATAATCGATACACTCAACCTTCTTAATGTTCTCCTCGGCAAGCAGCGCAGCTGGCCCACCGATGGAGCCCAGATAAAAACCACCGTGCTTCTTGCACGCATCGGTAACCTGCTGAGAACGGTTTCCCTTGGCGATCATGACCATAGAACCGCCCTTGGACTGGAACAGATCCACGTAGCTGTCCATACGACCCGCCGTGGTCGGGCCAAAAGAACCGGAGGGTTTGCCTGCAGGGGTCTTGGCTGGGCCTGCATAGTAGACCGGATGGTTTTTGAGGTACTCGGGCAGTGGTTTGCCAGCGTCGAGCAGCTCTTTCCACTTGGCGTGGGCAATATCGCGACCAACGATGATGGTTCCGGTGAGCGAGAGAACCGTGGAAACCGGGTGTTTGGTCAGCTCGGCGAGAACATTGGCGATCGGTTGATTCAGATCGATCTTCACCTGATGCCCGCCTTTACGGTCACGGTACTCGGCCGGGATCAAGCGACCGGGATCGGCATCCATCTGCTCGATCCAGAGACCGTCCTTATTGATCTTCGCCTTGATATTGCGGTCGGCCGAGCAGGACACGCCCATACCCACCGGACAGGAAGCACCGTGGCGGGACATACGGATTACGCGGATATCATGGGCAAAATATTTGCCGCCAAACTGAGCGCCGAGGCCGAGCTTTTGGGCCTCTTCCAAGAGCTCTTTTTCCAATTCCACATCACGGAAGGAACGGCCCAATTCGTTACCGCTGGTGGGCAGAGTATCCAGATATTTAGCCGAGGCCAGCTTAACGTTTTTGAGACAGCTCTCCGCCGAGGTGCCACCGATACAGAAGGCAATGTGATAAGGCGGACAGGCGGCTGTGCCCAGGGTTTTCATCTTCTCCACCAGAAATTTTTTCAAGGTGGTGGGATTGAGCAGGGCCTTGGTCTCCTGATAGAGATAGGTCTTGTTGCCGGAGCCACCGCCTTTAGCGAGAAAGAGAAATTTGTACTCGCTGCCTTGGATGGCATAGATATCGATCTGCGCCGGCAGGTTGGTCTTGGTGTTGACCTCGTCATACATATTCAGCGGCGCGTTCTGGGAATAACGTAGGTTTTCCTCGGTGTAGGTGGTGTAGACACCTGCGGAAATTTGCTCGGCGTCGTCGCAGCCGGTCCAGACATTCTGCCCTTTTTTGGCAACAACACAAGCGGTACCGGTATCCTGACAGACCGGCAGCACATAGCTGGCAGCAACTTCGGCGTTGCGCAGCATGGCAAAGGCAACTTCCTTGTCGTTGCGGGAGGATTCGGGGTCAGCGAAAATTTTGGCCACCTGCTCGTTATGAGCCGGACGCAGACGGAAAGAAACTTCGCGCATGGCCTGATTTGCCAGCACTTTCAGTCCTTCGGGGTCAACCTTGAGTACTTCCTGACCATTAAAGGTCTCAGTGGAAACATACTTGTCGGAACCCTCCAACAAACGAAATTGGGTCTCATCTTTACCGAGAGGGAAGGGATCCTGATACACAAAACCTGCCATAATGTTGCTCCTTGTTTGAATGAAAAGACGACTATAAGGGGCCGGGCGAACCGGACCATCCGACAGACAAACAACACACCAGCTGGGTACCCGTGCTG
>JAQUEZ010000331.1 GCA_028684915.1 Desulfobulbus sp. | reverse complement strand
ATGCCATCCAGAAATGCATGTCTCTGTTGTCCATCGGCAGCGACGCCTACAAGGGACTGTTGAAGAACGTCTACCTTCAGGGAACGCAACGAACGCAACCAACCGCGACGCAACCGAAAACAAAACCAGCATCCACAACCAACCAACCCGTTGAACCACCTGTCAACCAAAGCGATCCCTCGGCAACCCTGCCCAAGATCGCCGGAGTTACCTTCGAGAACCGCCAAGGGGTGATCATCGCCATCGGCGACCATCTCTTTGACAAGAAGGAACTGCTCAAGGCCGCAGGCTTTCAGTGGGATAGGAATGTAAAAACCTGGATGAAGCAAGCCGCTTAATCACCACAACATCACCCAACCCAAGAGGGAGCGATACCATTCCCTCGGCGGGAATCCGTGTATCCTCCCTCATTTTTTCAGGAGGATACCACCATGTCAGACCAGTTGATGCTCACCCTGCAGGCCGCTCTCCAGCAGCTTGCCATCCAACAGACCAAGGAAACGCTCGGTGATCGGAGCACCTATCTCGGGGCTTCCGACATCGGCTCCTGCCCGCGCAAGACCATTCTCAGAAAACTCCATGCTCCCGAGGCCGACCTCGTCACCCTGCTGCGGCAGCGACGCGGTCACATGGCCGAGGAAGTGGTTGCCGCCGCCTTCACGATTGCCGGATTCAGCAACTTCCAAAGGCAAACCGAGGTTCGACATGCGGGCGCTGTCCCGGTCATGGCCCATCTCGATTTTGTCTTCATCTCGGAAGTGCGCAAGACCATGGCGGTCCTGGAGGTGAAGGCGCCGGAGAATATCCCGGAACACCCTTACGGAGCTTGGGAGACCCAGCTCTATCTGCAAATGGGACTTTTGGCCGACAGCTTCCCCGATTACACCGTGGAGAAAGGCGCCATCCTGGCGGTCAACTTCGGTGATCAGGGAATGCGGCTCTTTGGCGGCTACACCCCCCAGGACATCATCTATCACGGCCTGATCGATAGGGCTGCCACCATCTGGAACCAATACCAAGCCTACAGTGCAGGCGATCTGGCCACACCCTCCATGGAGGCGGGACCGCTCTGCGGCTACTGCCCCTTCCTTATGGATTGCCCCAAGTTCGAGGCCGAGGAGGTGCGGGAGTTGACCGAGAGTGTCGAGATCCTGCTGGAACTGCAACACCAACAAAAGGGTCTGGAGGCTGAGGTCAGTTTTCGAAAGAGCAACCTGCTGGCTATCGTTGCCCAACGTGGTCCGCTCAAGGCTTTTGGCCATCTGCTGCGCAAGGCGGTTCGAACACGAAAGTCACTGGATACGGACCAACTCAACCAGTTCCTCCAAGGATACGACCACTCGCTCAATGATTTTCAGAAGAGCAGTTCCTACACCTTCCTTGAAATCAAGAAAGCCGCCTGAACCGTCAGGCCATTCCCAACCTTCACCCAGGAGATCCCATGCTCTCGAATCTCCCACCCAACCTGGCAACCGGTCTGACTGGCCATCCTTTACCGCATGTCCTCATTCATGTGGAAGGCGGTTTGGTCCAGGCGGTGTACGCATCGGCAGAACTGGACATCCAGGTCTATGACCTCGATGTTCCTTCTTTTGCCACCCCGCTTGAAATCAAGCAGATCCGAATGATTGCTGCCCAGTTCGAGCAGCAACGCCAGGGCTTACTGCAACTCTACTGATTGTTGCGCCTCACCCGTATACCCATAATCGGGGCACTCGACATTTCCCCGTGGCGGGGAGAGGCCTACCCCGTTTTCTTCAAGGAGAACCAACATGTTGAACAAGACCATGCTGATCGGCAATTTAGGCGCGGACGTTGACACCCGGTACACCAAAACCCAGGTCGCAGTGGCCACCTTCCGCATTGCCACCACCGAACGGTGGAAGGATAACGAAGGCAAGCAGCAGGAGTCGACCGAATGGCACCGCATTGTTGCCTTCGGCCGTCTGGCCGAGATCTGCTCCGAGTACCTCTCGAAAGGCTCCCGGATCTATCTGGAGGGCCGTTTGCAGACCCGCAAATGGCAGGACGCGGAAGGTGTCACCCGCTTCACTACGGAGATCATTGCCCGTGAGATGAAGATGCTGGGTGGCGGCGAACGAACCGATATTCCGGTCCCGCCGGAAGACGGCCAGGAACCGCCGCCCTCAGACGACGTACCGTTCTGATTGCCACGCATTGCAGCCAAACAACTCCCCATGCCTGAATCCCGCCTCGCGGGGTTCAGGCCCTCTTTTCCGACCATCAGGAGAAACACATGAACCACCTACCCAACCGACAGGAACATCAACATGCAGAACCATCATTCTGCACGCCTTTTCCCTGGACCATTGCATCCCATCCGGACACCGAAGGTGGATATGTCATCCGTGAGGCCCGCCAGGAGCAACGGACATGGTGCGACCAGGGCTATGACATCTCCACTGAGGAAGGCGACCGGCGCAGTCTTTTGGTAGCCCGGCATGAAGCCGGCAACATCCGCCTGCTCCAGGCCGCCCCGGTTCTGTTTGTTGTCCTACGGGATCTGGTGACTTCCACCGGTACAGCCACTGCGGCTCGCACCGTGCTGGAAGCCATCTTTCCCGATTGGCAACAACTGGAGATCCATGGCAACCAGGGAGAACGACCATGACACGACGTCCGAATCCGCCCGGCAGGCGCTTGATCAATACTGCCTGAGCAAGGGCGAACCCATGGACCCCTCGAAACCACCATCATCGATCTGCTGACCGACCTGCTGCATTTGGCCCGATTAGAGAGGGACTGGATGCCTGCACCATCGGCTAGACCGCGCAGATTCATCTCGTGGTCGAGATCGAAAAGGCACGCATCCTTTAACCACCACAGGAGAACACCATGGCACGACTGGGTTCACAGGCCAAGGCCGGCTTCTATCCGACACCGGAGAACGTCCGTGGCCAACTCAAACAACTGCTCGATCTTGAAGACGGCGCCCGCATCCTCGATCCCTGCTGCGGCAGCGGCAACACACTTGCCGCATTGGCAGAAGGAACAGGTGCCATCACCTATGGCATTGAACTGGATCATGATCGAGCCACCGAGGCACGGCAACGCATCCACCATCTCCTCTGGGGCGACGCCCTGGTGGAGATGCGGATTTCGCCCGGAGCCTTTGGCCTGCTCTACCTCAATCCACCCTACGACTACAGTCTGGAACCGGAGGCTCAGGCCCAGCGACTGGAAGCGCTCTTTCTCAGGCGCTTTCAGGAAACCCTGCACAAGGACGGCTGGCTGGTGCTGGTTGTTCCCTATACAGTGCTGGCCGCCTGCGCACCGGTTTTGGCCCGGCATTTCTCGGGCCTTCAGGTCTATGCCTTCCCGGAAGAAGAGTTTCACACCTTCCATCAGTGCCTGGTGCTCGGGCGGAAACGCTCGCTGGTGACCAGAGCCAAGGCAGCCCACATGGAGCAGGAGCTGAATTGCATCGCCAGCATGGCGCCGGAGATCTTTTTGGCAACAGCTCCGCAGTTGGCAACCTGTACGCAACGTCTGACAATACCTGCGCCCAAACATCCCTGCACCTTCCAGTGCAGCCGGATCGATCCCCGGGAAGCAATCCCCCTGGTCCGCAAGAGCGGGCTGCTGGAGGATCTGCTCACCCACGAACTGGCGCCGGGACAGTGCCACTCCATCCGGCCTTTGGCGCCGTTGAAAAACGGTCACCTGGCCCTGATGCTCGCCGGCGGTTACATGAACGGCGAAATCGAGATGGACGGCCGCAGGCTGGTGATCAAAGGCGTGGTCCACAAGACGGAAAAAATACACTCCATCGCCGAGAACAACAGCGGCGACACCATGGTCACCACCCGTGACCTGTACCAGCCCACGGTCAAGGCCATCGACATGGCCAAGGCCGAGATGCTGATCATCCGCTGAACTTTTTTATATCATCCACACCAACCCATGGGGGAGCATTCCCCGGTGGGGATGTCTCCCCCTCTTTTTTCAAGGAGGCATCATGCACGACTATCTCACCATCCGCAGCAACGGCTTTGTCACCTACTGCGACGGCCTTATCGCCAGCATCGAGGCCGATCAGGCGCGGGCTTACCTGCTCAGTCTGGTCGGTAGCCCGGCCCAGATCCAGGCCACCTCGGCCCACTTCTACAACGGCGGTTTCAGCCGTATCTCCGGGATCGAACCGACTCCTTTGGAGCTGGGACGTACTCCGGGCACCATCCGCTCCATCCGGGCGCGGAAGATCGGCGATGTGGTCAACAAGGTGCTGATCAGTGCTGAGCAGTTCGAACGTAAGGCTCAGCACACCGAAACCGCCTGCTCGGTCATCGTCTTTGGCGAGGACATGGCAGCGGTCAAGCAGCAGGCCTATCACCGCTTGGACAACAGCACCACCATGCCGCTGAAGCCTGCGTGGTGCGACTGGTTATGGGACGAGGTCCTGCAACCGGAGCGGCTCTATTCCTTCGGCAATCCGCACCTGCGGCAGGCCTGGAAGATCAGTTGGCAGGAGGAAGAGTTGGAGACGCAGATCCTGGAAGGGATCCGGCAAGGCTATCTCAGTTAAACAAACTCAAAAGAACCCAATCAGGGGAGGCAATCGGTCCCCTGACGGGGATCGTCTGCCTTCCCCATGGAGGTCAGACGATGGACATCCCTTTAAGCGAATTTCTCGACCAGTGGGGCGAGGTACTCAAGTCCCAGGTTATCACCACCATGCACCCGGTCTATCAGCCCAAGGTGGAGGATCAGTGGGATGCACAGGCCCGCGAGCAACTGGGCCAACTCAAGCGTACCCCGTTTGAGGCCCAGATCCGCTGCGGCATCCTGCCCATTGCCCGGACGCTCTACAAGGAGGACCGCAAAGGCGCCTTCCTGGTGGGGGAGATGGGAGCGGGTAAGTCGATCATGAGCTTGGCTGTGGCCACGCTCGATCCCAAACCGGCCAAGCGTATCCTCATTCAATGCCCCGGTCATCTGGTGCGCAAGTGGATCCGGGAGGCGGAAGCCACGCTGCCCGGCTGCACCTGCATCAACCTCAACGGCCGAGACATGACCTTATTACTCGATCATAAACATAAACCTGCAAAACCTCGGGGCACCGAGATCTGGGTCCTGGGCAAGGAGCGGGCCAAGCTGCACTACCAGCGCAAGCCCGGCTTCATGGTCCGGCAAGGTGCATCCTGCTGCCCGGATTGTGGCGCTCAGGTGATGTTCAATCTGAACGACCCCGCTCCGGTCTGCGAACATTGCCGGGCCCGGATGTGGTCAGCCGACGGTGAACGCAACCGGCGCTATGCCAAGGCCGAGTTCATCAAACGCTATCTCCCGAAGGTCTTCTTTGATCTGGTCATCCTTGACGAGGTCCACGAACTCAAAGGAGGCGGCACCGCCCAGGGTCAGGCCATGTCCTGCCTGATCACCCGCTCCCGTAAGGTGCTGGCGCTGACCGGCACCCTCATGGGTGGCTACTCGAAGGATTTGTTCTTTCTCCTCTGGCGGATGTTTCCCCGGCAGATGGTGCAGGCTGGTTTCGAATACGGCCGCACCCTCGGGTTTGCCGAACGCTATGGGGTGGTGGAGCGAACCTACAAGGCCGACGATCTGGGCCCGGACTGGAATCAGGCCAGCATCGGCCGTAAGACCGGCAAGGCCCGGATCAAGGAGGCGCCGGGGATTTCCCCGCTGCTGCTGCCGGATCTACTCTTGGAGCGTTCCGCCTTTGTCCGGCTGGGCGATGTCAGCCAGGCCCTGCCCGATTATGAAGAAATCATCGTCACCACCCCGATGGATGGCGCACTTCAAACCTCTTATTGCGAACTCGCCAACACCCTGGTCGCCGCCACCCGCAAGGCTCTCGCCTGCGGGGACATGCGGCTCTTGGGCAAGATGCTGCAAAGTTTACTTGCCTATCCGGATGGTTGCCGCTTTGGCGAACGGGTCTATCTCGAACGCGGTGGCGTGGAGGAACTGATCGCCTCGGCTCCGGCCCTGGAAATCAACCTTCTGGCCAAGGAAAAGCGGCTGTTGGAGATCCTGGCAACCGAACGCAAACAGGGCCGCAAGGTGGCGGTCTTCCT
>JAQUEZ010000330.1 GCA_028684915.1 Desulfobulbus sp. | reverse complement strand
ATCCGCACAGAGGTATTGAGACAATCACCTATGTGCTGGAGGGGCTGGTCGAGCATGGAGACAGTATGGGCAATGCGGGCGTCATCGGCGCCGGGGACGTACAGTGGATGACCGCCGGCAGTGGCATCATCCATCAGGAAATGCCCAAAGAAAGCCCTACGGGCACTATGTGGGGGTTCCAATTCTGGGCCAATCTTCCGGCCAGCCAAAAGATGATGTCGCCCCGGTACCGGGAGGTCAAGGCAACTGACATACCGGAAGTTGCCTTGGAAAACGGGGTACAGGTCAAGGTGGTGGCCGGTGAGGTCGCCGGTGTGCTAGGGCCGGTGCGTGATATTGTCATCGAACCGGCAATGCTTGATGTCACCGTGCCGCCAGGGACGGTCTTCTTCCATACATCACCAATCGATCATACTCTTTTTGTGTATGTGCTCGAAGGTGCAAGCTATTTTGACGACTGCCGTGATGCCTACGCGTATGAAGTGGTGGGCCATGGCTGGACTGACGTGGAGCGCCGATGTATCTGTGAGCGTGAGACAGTGGTGCTGTTTGAACGGAGTGGCGACACGGTACAAGTGAGAACGACTGAACAGCCTGTTCGCTTTCTGCTCGTTTCAGGAAAACCGCTCAATGAGCCGGTGGCCTGGTACGGACCGATCGTCATGAATACACAGGAGGAGTTGCGTGTCGCTTTTGAGGAATACAACAACGGCACGTTTGTCAAATAGGTAGGCGCGGAGACGTTTTCGGCTCAAGGAGAGGTTTGCGACTGATTATTGATCAACTCTCACTCAATGACCTAACTGCTGCCGATGTGGAAGGCCAATTGGAAGTTATTGTTGCAATATTCAACAGTTTTGGCTACTATACGCATCGCGTATGGTCAGTCGACTTCTCTCCTCTAGTTATTTCTCATTTCTCAAGAATGTATTTTCTTTAGTCTACCCCCCTCATTGCGGTCATTTTTCCAGTTGCGGGAGTAGAACTCATCGGTAATGCCAACTCGTCTGCTTTGCCTTCGAGGTGTCTCTTTTTTTAATTTCCTTTAGAAGTTCGTGATAAGCGCTTGTCAGGTTGCAATTAAGGATAAGTGTGCGGGTATTGAGTCTGGAAAAATCAATCTGATCTTTTAACCGTTTTTCTCCACCAAATATTAAATCAAGTCAATCGCATGTCGTGATGTTGCTAACGATTGAACAGGCAGCATAAAAAAATAGAGCCTCCGGTAAAGAGAAAAATCTGTCCAAAGGAACGGAGCCGCCTCGATTCTTCACTAAACAACTTCTTCCAGTATATCATTTTTATCACCTAGAGAGAGATCATGACAAATCGTAAAAATATTCCCGAAAAACATCGGTTAACTATCCGCCTTGCCAAAATTGAAGAAGCGGAAGAGATAAGTGCGTTGACGCACCGGGTATATGACAAAGACATGCCGAATTACACCCCCGACATGATCCGTACCCATATACGCAAGTTTCCTGAGGGACAGTGGGTGGCGACGGTAGACGATGTCGTGGTCGGTTATAGCGCTAGTTTTCGGATTTCCGGTAAGTTTGCCCTGAAGGCTCATACCTGGGAGGCCATTACAGGTGACGGCTATGGGTCGAGGCATGATGAGAATGGAGACTGGATGTATGGCATGGATGTATGTGTCGATCCAGCTTATCGAGGTTACAGGATAGGGCAGCGTTTTTATAATCAGCGGAAACGGTTCGTGCAAAAGCTCGAGATCAAAGGCATTGTTTTTGGTGGACGATTACCGGGATTGCGGAAGAGGATCAAGGAAGTAAAAACAGCGGAAAATTATATTGAGTTGGCCAAAGCCGGAAAAATTCGGGATTATGTCCTTAATTTTCAATTACGTAACGGGTTTGAAGTCATTGGCTTGATGCCGGGTTATCTGAAAGAGGATGTGGACTCCATGGGATGGGGCACACATTTGATGTGGCGAAATCCGCTTTTGGCGCCTGATGGCAGTGCCAAGCCGAAATGGGCGGGTGATCGGGGCCGATTGCCGGCAACCGTTCGTGTCGCTGCGGTGCAATACTTGCAAAGACGTGTCAACTCGTTTGATGAATTCATGTCGATCGTTGAATATTTTGTTGATGTTTGCGCTGGCTATAAAGCGGATTTTGTTGTGTTTCCAGAAATGTTCACCTTGCAGTTGCTCTCTATGCAGGAGCAGACCTTAAGTCCTGCTGACGCCATTGAAGAAATAACACGGCAAACGCCTCAATTTATTCACGCCATGCGTGAACTCTCCTTACGGTACAACATCAATATCATTGGCGGCTCTCATCCAACGCGCAAAGAAGACGGACGCATTTTAAATATCGCATATATCTTTTTGCGTGATGGACAAGTGCATGAACAACCCAAAATCCATCCAACCGCCAATGAAGAAACCTGGTGGAATGTGGAAGGCGGTGATATTTTACGCCCCATCGAAACCGATTGCGGCCTCATAGGGGTTTTGATTTGTTATGACTCGGAATTTCCAGAATTAGCGCGTCGTTTAACTGACTTGGGAGCGATGATGCTTTTTGTTCCCTTTTGCACAGATGAACGGGCAGGCTATCTGCGGGTTCGCTATTGCTGTCAGGCTCGTGCTGTCGAAAACCAGGTATACGTGGTTCTGTCGGGTAACGTGGGCAACCTGCCGCACGTCAAGAATATGCATATTCAATATGCACAGAGTTGCATCTTGACCCCGAGTGATTTCCCCTTTTCCCGCGACGGCATTGCTGCGGATTCCAACCCGAACACCGAAACCGTTTTATTGGCGGATCTGAATATTGATGCCCTGCAAATGGCGCGTGCTAACGGCACGGTGCAAAACCTGAAAGATCGTCGTCACGACCTCTATTCAGTCAAATGGACCGGACGGTAATATCGATAGAAACAGCCAAGCCCTTTTGTGCCTTGGGCAAAGAAGGCGGCGACATCCTCCGCGCTGATGGCGGAGTGCGCATTCCATGACATCTGGCTAGTGAGGCCTGAGCGGCGCCTGTTCAATGCTCTCCTGCGTGCGTTGCATGACGGTTTTCCTGTAAAGGGGGTAAGCGTTGCGGCATTATGCCTGAAAGGGCATTCCCGAAAAGAGGGTGACGAAAGAGATCAACCCTGCGGGCCTCGTTTGGCGAAGGCCGGGAAGGTTGCGCCTCCTGTTTGATTGCGGTGCACCAATTCAATGCGCGGGGCAATTCTTGCCGCCTGGGTAAAGTCGTGGAAGACGATGTCCTGCGCGGGCGCGAGATTGTTGCGCAGTGATTCGAGATCCTTGCACACCATGCGCGCCGCTTTTTTGGAGCGAAAGCCGAATGTCTGAAAAATCTGCTCGTCTTCGATATCCGCCTCCTATTTGGCGCGAAATAGAAAATGTAGCGGGGTATTGTTTACCCTGTCCCCGAAACTACCCACCAAGATTTTTCGTACTCCTCGTTGATGGCCTTCAGCTCCCCTTTTTTGTTCAGATAGGCGCCGATGTAGCCGCCGGCGATGGAAAACAGGGCAATCAGCAGGTAGTTCCACCAGTCCAGGCTCATCTTGTGCAACTCCAGAAAAGCGATGACTTTTTCAGCGGTATCAAGATCCATCTCGGTTCTCCCGGTGTGATTGATGGTGGGGTTGTGGCCGCATCCCTTGGCAATCAGTAGGCGGGCCGAAGGGTGCCGCGCATGGTCAACCGCTCGGGCCGCACCCAACCATGGAAGTCCTGCCCGGATCGGGGATTGATGTACATCACCGAATACCAACCCTGGTATTCAGTGTAGGCGATGAGTTCATCGCCGGTAATAACGAACACCTCGCGGGAGCGGCAACTGTTGTCGGGCGCGGTGTGGAAATACAAGCGTCCCTTGCCGATGACCGCATAGCTCGAGGGGGGATTGAACAGCGCCTGCTGCTGTTCGGCCTGTTCGGTGATCTGCTGGCAGGTTGCCGGCGCAGCCAGAGAGGAAGAGGTGAGGAAAAGGCTGATGAAGGCAGCGTACACAATTGGATGCGTGATGTTCATGGATTGTTTGGCCTTTGTGGTTGGGAGGGTGAATTGGGCATTGGTCCTTGAATGTTCACTGAAAATCTAATCGATGCAATGGGGAAGTGTGGGTGAATTTACTCTGACCCCTTGTGTTAGGCGTCAGGCAAAGTCTCGGTCTGGGATCTGTATATCAGATTCCAACTCTACCTGAAATTATCCAGGAGTATCCTACAACGTACAACTTGTTGTGATCAACGAGGGTCAACAGGTTTATGAACGACACTCCTCGCGCCCCTGAATTGTTTTCTCGAGGGCTACAAAGATTTACTGATTCAGACCATTGAGGGCTTCAACGCTTTCAATTTTAACTCTAAATCGAGCAGAGGCAGACGGAAGCAAAAGGGTTGCCAGGGTCAGATCTTGAATTTTGAATCACGTCGGAGCGTGGTTGGGTGTGATGGTAATCGGTGGAGAAAAATGGGCGAAAAATTTGATTTCCACTTTTTCCAACCTACTTCAGAAAAAACACAGTGGCTTGGCATTGCACCATTCCGCTGTGATTTTTCCACTGGCCGGCCTCATTCCTCATCTGTTTCTAAGAGCTTCTTTGTTCCTGGTTTTCGTTGAACCAAAAAATAACCAAGAGAGAGCGCCAGAATGATCGCCGCTATTCCTACCAGAGCCTGTCCGGAGTATTGTTCGACGTCCAAAATGATGACCTTACGCGCAATGGCGATAAGAGCAACGGCCATGACAATTTTAGCATGGTTGACGTTTTTGCTGGAGTAGGTCTTGGCAATGGTTTCCAAGAGTTCAACGCCGATAAGCACCAGCATAAATAGGCCGAATATATCGAAAAGCTCATTGATTTCGAGAAGGAAAATTGGTGGGGTGATAACATCTTTGATGATGATCCATCCCAGTTCGATAGTCGCGAGCAGCACAACCAAAGACATCATGACGAGCAGAGAGATGAAAATGACTCTCTCGAATTTCTTAATTGCTTCTATCATCGTATCTCCTTTGTGGGAGTAGTTGCGTTTTCACTTCTGCGAATTCTGATCCATTTATCGAGCGATATTATTGGCAGCACGATTTCCCCGACCGCGATTGCGAACATCCAGGCCCGACCATCAAGCGGCGCGGAGTTGAAAAGCGCCTGTAGCAGCTGTGCAGGTAAATGAAGCACACCTGGAGCATAAGCAGGCAGCTAATCCCGGCATTGCTAAACCTGCCCCACCGGTTGCCATACCGGGATCAGCCGAGTTAAGACTTAAGATGCTGAATTTTGATGCAACCTGACAAACCGCATGAGTCAAAATTTTGAGATAACAATCATTTCTTGAAATCGGCGGTGATCTCATGCAAAAAACGTAATTCTTTAAGTGGGTATCTGTGGGTGTGGAAAACCATCCGCAGCCGGTAGCGGGAGAACACTACCCTTGCACATACCAAGAATTTCTTGAATGGTATCGCCGATACCTTCATTACCCGTTGCCGCTCCGGATGAATTTGAATGCGCGCCATTGTCGTATCGCCAGATCGTTACACGGGCACACTACATCTAGGAGCCACTCGCGCTAAGTGGACACCCTGCTTCATTTTTATAAATTTTTGCGCTCAAACCAAACAAACAGCCATATAATTCCAGTGAAGAAGACAGGAATGATAAGCCAAGGAGAAATACCCAAGATTTCGACCACCCCGATTTTCCCAAAGTCCTTCCATGCTAAAACCGTGGATTTAAAAATAGGATAGAGCTCCGCGTAGACAG
Organism: Desulfobulbus sp.; assembly: GCA_028684915.1. The sequence continues at coordinate 324 of JAQUEZ010000330.1, read as the reverse complement.
CTGCCCCCACCACCATGCCAGCTATAGCGAAAGCTGCATGCCAACGCCCTTCGCCAAGAGCCCCTATAGAAGTGCCCGGACAGAACCCCATCACCGCCCAGCCGCAGCCGAAAAGGGCTCCTCCAACCAAAACAGCGCCTATATTCATGGCCTTGTGGCTCAAGGCAATGATACCGAAACTGGCAAGAAGCTGAATTCCAACCATGCCGACCAGTATAGCTGACAGCATGAATTTGAAGATCGTCATGTCCTTCAAAAGCATGGCGCCGACCTGCTTATCAAAGCGCAGGACGCGGCCCTTTTGCAGGAGAAACCCGAACAATA
>JAQUEZ010000079.1 GCA_028684915.1 Desulfobulbus sp. | reverse complement strand
GTCTCCAGGCTGTGCGCCACTGCGGTACACCACCCTGCCCGCCTCGGCCTCACCGATCAGGGTCAGAGAAAAGTTGAACCCTTGCGGACTGGCAACCGTATCGCCACCGATAAGCAGACAACCGTATTCCTGGCAGGCGTCGGCCACCCCTTGAGCAAAGGCACGAAACCATTCAGGATCAAACCCCTGCGGCATCCCCACCGACATGAGGGCAAATAGGGGTTTTCCGCCCATTGCGCCGATATCGCTGACATTGACCGAAACAGCCTTCCGTCCCAGCTTCTGCGGAGGATGAAAGGCGCAGTCAAAATGGACCGACTCAATCAGGGTATCCAGAGTCAACAACCACACACGGCGGCCATCACGATTGACAACCGCACAGTCATCGCCAATCCCTTTGATCAAATCACCGCTGCCAGCACGAGCTGCCATTGAGGCAATATGATTGATTATCTCACGTTCATTCATAAATCAAAAAACTCCTGAGGGTAGAACTGGCCATAGCTCGTTAGGAGTAACTTTCGAACATCCTCGCTATCCTCACAGCGCAGGGCCTGCGCACTTAACCGGCGCAGGTCGTCATAACATGCATGGCGAAGCAACCGTTTAACCTGTGGAATAACAGCCGGCCGCATGGAAAGTTCATCAACGCCAAAGCCGATCAACAGCGGTGCGCAGAGCGGGTCTCCGGCCATCTCACCACAGAGCGAAACCGGAATACAGCCGTTTTTACCGGCCTGGACCGTCTGATAAATCATGCGCAGCACTGCCGGATGAAACGGCTCGTAGAGATGGGCCACGTACTGATTACCGCGGTCGATGGCGAGCGAATATTGAATCAGGTCATTGGTGCCAATGGCAAAAAAATCCACCTCGCGGGCAAAGATATCTGCCATGATCACCGCACTAGGGACTTCGACCATCATCCCGATTTCAACATTTTCTGCATAGGGAAGGTTGGCAGCCTGCAGTTCTGCCATAACCTCGCCAATCAACTCCTTGGCCTCGCGCAGTTCGGCCAAGGCCGAAACCAGAGGAAGAAGAATACGTAATCGACCATGGATAGAAGCGCGCAGCAGCGCCCTGATCTGACTGCGAAAGAGATCCTGTTCAAAGAGGGAAAACCGAATCGACCGGAGACCAAGGGCGGGATTGCGCTCCTGATCAAGCCAGGCATTGTTGCCGGGAAAGCTTTTGAGCACTTTGTCGCCACCGACATCCAGTGTCCGTACGGTCACCGGGTAAGGGGCCATGGCCTCAAGCAAAATCTTATAGGTTGCCAGCAAGTCATCCTCGCCGGGCAAGGTAGCTTCGGAAAAATACCCGAATTCACTCCGAAAAAGACCAATACCCTCGGAACGATACCGGAGCACGGAGTCCAGTTCCTCGCACATCTCAATGTTGGCACTGAGGTGAACCGAAACGCCGTCCAGGCTTATGGCAGAAAGGGGGATGTACTGATCAAGCTGATCGCTGAGGGCATGTTTTCTGCGAACACTCTCCTTAATTTGTGCAATCTCGTGATCGTGGGGATGAATGATCACCTGCCCGGAGATGCCATCTAAAATGACCCGATCGCCATTACGAATAATAGAGGTGATATGTTCAAGGCCGACCACAGCCGGAATATTGAGTGACCGGGCGATAATGGCGGTGTGAGAGGTCAATCCACCTTTTTCGGTAAGAAAACCGCAAACATTGGCCGCCTGCATCCGCAAAGTATCTTCAGGAGAAAAATCATTGGCGACTAAAATTACAGGTTCACGGCTCTCCGGCGGGGTGGTGGTTTCCCGGCCGGTCATAAAGCCAAATACCCGGTCCGCTACATGCTTGATATCCACATATCGCTCACGGATGTAGCTGTCACCGATCTGTTCGAAACGCTCCTTGATCTCGCTCAATGCCTGCGCCAAGGCCCATTCGGCATTGACGTTGTTGTGGCGGATAATGGCCTCGGTGCGGGCCACCATCATCCGATCCTTGAGCATCAACAGGTGGGAATCAATGATTGAAACGGCCTCAGTAAGATCACCCGCCAACTTTTGCCGTAACTGTCGTAACTCCTTATCGGCACCATTAATGGCGCTCAGGAAACGCTGTACCTCTCTTTCGATGTGATCAGGCGGCAGATGGTACCAGCCTGCTCGCCAACTATGGCGTTTGAGTACCACCACCGCGGCAATGACGATACCCGGAGAAACGCCTTTGCCCTTGAATTTTCGGGGTGATTCCTGCGGTTGTCCCTTTTCGAGAGCAATTTTGTTCATAGAGGATCTTCCTTGGCCGTTAACAGTTGTTTCACGGCATGCATAGCCTTTTCAGCAGCCGCCCCTTCCGTCACCACTTGCAGGTTGTCGCCCTGTACCAGACCAAGAGCAAGGACATCGAGGATCATGGAACAGTCTGCGCTTCCCTGTTCGTTGCTGATCCTCAGGTGCACCTCATATTGTAAAGAAATTTCGGCCAGCCGGGTGGCTATGCGGCTATGAATGCCCCGTTCATTGCCGACAACAACACGACCGGAGCACTTGCTCATTTTACTATCCGTAATCCTGAGGGATGCCGTTTCACCTTTTCGTTCCCACCTGGCGGTTGTTTGGCCGGAGTATTTTTGGCCTCGCCGACGAATTCAATCGCCTGAATAAACCGTCCTTCCCCACCCATGGTAAAAATTTCCTGACCGGTAAACTGCGGGGTACGCAGAGTCCACACCACGGTCTGCAGGGGGATGGAGAGCAGATGCAGGGTCACGTGCCACCACTCCTCCTTCCGACTCCGGTCCGGCTCAATCGTTCCGACTCTGCCATAGACAAGCATTTCCGGTTTTTTCGCCGCGATGATGACAATATCGCCTTCGAAAGTGGTTGGTTTAAACGGGAGGATTTTTTTCAATTCAGCAACCAGCTGTTCCATGCTTTATCCTTCTTGGTAATGACTTGATGGAATCCTTAGTATGAATTCCATAATAAAAGAAACCTGAGTACATCGATTTAGGAGAAATTTGCAAAACGAGAGCTGAGGGTTCATCGCGTGCTTGCTTTAACACATGCGCACCTCATTTCTCAACCGGGGAGGAGATCACCTCCAAAAACATTTCTTCTTTGCCCACATACCCGCGAATTTTTGTTGTTTCGATCTCTCTAAGATCAGCAAGGAGAGACAAAGACAAAGACTGTAGCGGTAACCAGCCCTCGGTATCGTCTCGAGAGTGCCCACCAAACTCCTTGCCGATAGTGGTCAAGACCGGGAGGAGCCACTCAACCATATCTCCGGTACGGAGAAAAAGAAAAAAATTACTGCGCTGACTACGAAGACCTTTACTCGGGTTAATGCGAAGTTCAGGATGGTTCACTTTCTCGTGGATCCGTTCGATCAGTTCCACGTTATCGGCGAGAATCAGATGATGCGCGGTGAGTGAATAAGCGGGCTGAAGAAGGCCGTCTGCGAGCATCAGGGTTACAACCTTCATCCCCACGCCAGAGAGCACCTCAACCACTTGCAGCTTACCGGTCAAATGTTGCAACAATTGGGCGACCTGATCGTTATCGCGAACCTCGATGGCCATGGAAGCCATGGATCGGGGAGATTGATGCGGGGCACGGAGTTGGTCAATGTAAAAAGAAAATTCGTTGCCAAAAAGTTTAAAAAAACCGGAAATGGATACCCCACTGGCCTTACTCAAATCATCAGACCATCCTTTAACCAAGGCCTGTAAGGGGGAAAATTTGACCTGCTGTAATCGCTCCCAGAGTAAATCGGGCTTGCACCAGTTGGTCCAAAGGGCAAAAGTTGTATTGGTCGACAACCGACCAAGAGGCGCATTTTCTACTGCATTTTTCAGGCGGTTTCTCTTTTTATACGCAGCAAGTTTATCGGCGTCAGTCAGGGCGACAACAACCAGACGTTCCCCTTTGGCCACCGTGGTAGAAAAAAGAGCAAGGTCATTTGGACAGGGTAATTGTCCGTCCTTTTCCGGGTGAGGCTTGCAGCCAAAAAAACTTTGCAGGGCATTAAAGCGCATGTAGGTAAACGTGTTCACCTGGCGACCGGCATGTTTTTTTAAGCGGGTATAGGCCACATGCTTTTGGATTCCGGCACGAATAGGAACCAGTTGTTGTAAAAGCTGATTAACACAGGGATGCAGCATTTTCTCTTCGAAAGCCCAGACAAGTATGCCCATATGGGTGAAATAGGCAAGAGAATCGCCCTGAGCAAAGGTTAACCGGGTGAGTTGCTGTCCTTGATATTCAGTAATGTTTTTTTGGCCAATTTGACCAAAACAGTTGGAGAAACGATGATCTAGATCCTCATCGAGAGAAAAATGTTGGAGAAAAACCAGCCGTGATTGCAGCTGTTCTAGGGTAATCTGCTCCCCTGGGTGAATTGGCAAAAGGGCGACAATTGATTCTCTGGATAATAATGAGAAAACCCCTTCATTGTGTTCAAGCTGGTTAAAGGCGCCAACCGCGGCGAGGAGTTTAACAACCTGCGGCGTCGAAACATCAAACTGACGGACAAAAGTCGGAAAGTCCTGCCGCGACAATGCCTTACCCAGCAACCCCTGTTGCACCTGTCTATAAGCCGAAGTTATATTCTTACTTTCAACGACAGCTACCGTTTCCTGGGGAAGGATATCCACCAAGGAGAGTTTTCGTTTGGGAAAGTGCGTAAGGCCGATAAAGGCGCTGATCAATGCAATGGCCGTGACGACCAGCAGAACGAGTCGGTTCATGTTGGGCAAAGAGCTGAAGTCTTTAATCCTATTTAGGGTAAATACTGGCGAAGAAGATGAAGCACTGCATTGCCGTCAATGGGTTTTGCAACATAATCATCCATGCCTGAATCGAGACATTTTTGCCGATCACTGCGCAAGGCATGGGCCGTCATAGCAATAATCGGGATATGTTCATTTTCTTTCTCCCCTTGGCGAATGCGATCAACGGCCTCATAGCCGTCCATTTCCGGCATTTGAATATCCATGAGAATGCAGTCAAAAACACCACCTCGCCAAGCCTCTAGGGCTTCCCGCCCGTTATTGACCACCGCAACCTGATATCCGGCTTGCTTCAGTAGGGTGCGTATCAAAATTTTATTAATATATTCATCTTCCGCCACCAAAATTCTTTTGCCGTGCCCCATAGGCTGGGCGAGCAAGTGGTCTGTGGCAAAGCCTTGTTGGCAAAACGAGGAAGGTTGTATTTCAGGGGAGTCCATGGGGAGGGTGAAATAAAATCGAGTTCCCCGGCCCGGCACACTTTCAAACCAGATCTCACCTCCCATAAGTTGCACCAACCCCTTGGAGATGGAGAGCCCTAGCCCGGTACCACCAAAACGTCTTGAATGGGAGGAGTCAGCTTGGGTAAAGGAATCAAAAACATGTTTTTGGTATTCCTCTTCAATGCCGATACCGGTATCTGCGACCTCGAACAACAGAACCCAACTGCCGGTGCCGGGGGCTTGCCGAACACTGACATGCACCAGGACCTGCCCTTCTCGGGTAAATTTAAGACTGTTATCCACCAGGTTGGTCAAGACTTGCATTAACTTGGTCTGATCCCCTACGATTGTCTTGGGAACGTTGGACTCAACTTGATACTCCAGGCGAATGTTTTTTCGCTTGGCAGTGGGCTCCATAGGCTGAATGATTTCTTGAAAAATACCGATCAGGAAAAAAGGATTTCGTTCTACCTCAAAACGTCCGGCCTCAAGTTTCGAAAAATCGAGGATATCGTTGATAATCGTCATCAAACGAATGGCAGATCGATGAATAAGGGAGAGATGATCGCGTTGCAGATCACTGAGCTTATCTCGAAGGAGCAGATTGGAAAGGCCGATAATACCGTTCATTGGCGTACGAATTTCATGACTCATATTGGCAAGGAATTCACTTTTGGCAATATTGGCTGATTCGGCTGCCTTCTTGGCCCGTTCCAACTCCAACTCAACGGATTTTCTTCTGGAGATATCTTCAATAACCCAAACAGATCCCAACGCGAGGTTATTACTGTCGATAGCCTTTCCGCTCAAGGTGCAGGGGATATGAATCCCGTCATTTCTCTTGAGCGTATATTCGACCTGTTCGACATCCCCTTGCGTCAATAAGGGTAAGTGTTGTTGGACAAATCGTCGAAAGGCCTGACGTTCCGGAAAGAACTGTCGGATGTCATTTTCAACAATTTCGCGGCGACTGAATCCGAAAATCTCGCTCATACGTTGGTTGGTATTGACGATTCGCCCGTCTCGAACCAAAATTATGCCGACAAGACTGGCGCTGAAAATTGATTCAAGTTCAAGCATGGAATGGTGGCGTTGTTTTTCAGCGCGACGGCTTGTACGTTTTCCGGCGATGACCTGGTCAGTGAGTTGCTCTTCGTTATGGGAATGAACAACCAGCAAACCACAAAGCACACCGATGGAAAGGACGACACTATTGAGCAGTAAGATGACCGCCCAGGGAAAAGGTACAGGCATAAGGGTGAGGATGGTCCAACCATCACGGGTGAGCGGCTGCATCTGCACGCAGTAGCGTTTGTTCTGATAAGAAATCAGATCTTCTTTGAGTGAAAAAGGTAACGGAGTGAGGAGGTTATCGCCATATTGTCTGGAATTTATAATTTCCTGAAATCGTTTTTTGGAAAGCGGCCAGGCGGTTTTAAAACTCCATTCTTGAATAGTTGAGGCGAAAATTATTCCGTCACTGGAGAGAAGCAGTGCTTCGACCTTGTCTTTCGGACCGGTAAAGAAGGTATCAATGGATTCGCTACGAGTTTTTATGACCAGGACACCGACAGGCTTGCCCTTTTCTGCCCCATACACTGGACAACTGAAATAAAACCCTTTTTTCCGTGTAGTTACACCTACGGCAGGATAAAAATAGGGATCCCCGCCAAACGCATGATAAAAATAAGGGCGAAAGGGGTACTGTTCGCCGGTGAGCGTTTCACCGTTGCTGCCCTTGGAGCAACCGACAACACGCCCTGTTGTGTCCATGACATAGACAAAGGCGACATGTAATGCCCCCTGGGCGGTATCCACAACACGTCGCAAATCGGGGTTATCTACTTGGGTGCGGCCCGAACTGACGTCTATAACTTCCGCATTTTGGGCCAAATCGGCGGCGGCATGACGAAAACGATCAATAATGAAGGTATTGAGTTCGTAACAAAGCTTTCCGGTTATTGGTTTTTGATTTAAGCGATTGAAGTAAACATTAAGTTGATCACCGCCGTAGGTAATCAGGATAACGGCACAAAACGTGGCTACCGCAATGGTCAGCAATCGGCGATGCAAAAAGTTTAATCCAGATCGATACGAGGGAAGAACAGGTTGTGAGTCTTTTGGCAATCTTACGTAAGAGCTTAAACGGGGAGATGAAGAGATGTGGGGATTCGGTTCAGTCAATGAAACCATGCTCCCAAGAAAAGCTAGGAATTGAGGGGAAGTACCTACGTACGAGTATGGCTATAGTTACGTTCCTTGGGTATCCTGTCAAGCCTGAAAAGAAAGGGTGCCAAAGAGCCTGGCTATTATTTGTATTTTTACAAAAAAAAGGGCCCGGGGAATTATCCCGAACCCTTTTGCTCTCCCTTAGTTACGGGAAAAAATCAGATTGCAACCGGATAGAGGCTGATTGCAAAAACACACACTGCCAGAACAAAGGTACAGACAGGCGCAACGTTGGAGGGAACAGTCTCGCCAAAGGTCTCTTCTGCTTCATAGAAATACATGTTGATGATCAGACGCAGATAGTACCACATGGAAATGACACTGCTGATAATACCAAGAACTGCCAGGGTGATCTGTCCGGCATCAATGGCACTGGTAATAATGTAGAATTTCCCCATAAATCCAGCGGTCGGCGGGATACCTGCCATGGAGAGGAGAAAAATACTGATGGCTGCGGCTGAATAGGGGCGAACTTTAGCCAAGCCTTTGAAATCATCAAAGGTAGCACGCTTCTCGCCCTTTCCACCCAGATAGCTCAGCGCACAGAAGATGCCCAAGGTACCAGCTGCATAAGCGGCAAGGTAATAGGCAATAACTGCCCCACTGAATTGCTGGCTGGAAACTGCCACCAAAGCGATCAGCAAATAACCGGAATGAACAATACCGGAGGCCGCAAGCATACGTTTCAAGGACTGCTGACCGATAGCAATCAAGTTACCGGCAAACATGGTCAGCACGGACACATAGAACAGGAAGGTGACCCATCCGGAATGCATCTGCGGATCAACGACCAGGAAGTTGGCAAAAACAGCAAATATTGCGGTCTTGAGGCCTGTGGCCATATAGCCGGTAATAGGCACGGAAGCACCGTCGTATACATCCACAACCCAGGCGTGGAACGGGAAGGCGGCAGCCTTAAAAAGAAAGGCTACCAGGATGAAGAATGCTCCGCCGATCAGGGCCGGAGATTGGAGGAATCCGTGAGCGGCAACGTACTGGCCGATCTTAGCGAACTGGGTGGTACCTGTCTGTCCGTAAACAAAAGCACTGCCCATGGTGAAAAAAGCACCTGCAAAAGCACCGAGCATAAGATATTTGAGCACGGCTTCAGCGCTGATCACGTTTTTACGATCATAGCCAACCAAGATGTAAATAGCCAACGACATGATTTCCAGGGCAATGAAGACCGAAATCAACTCTTGGGCCATGGTCAACAGCAACATACCGGAGGCTGCAAATACGGTGAGGCTGTAGAATTCCGAGCTGCAAAAATCGTTTTGCTTAAAATAGGTCTGCGAACTCAGGGCAGTAAAAAGGCCGCAGGCGAGGATGATCAGCCCAGCTCCTTTAGAAAAACTGTTGGCGACCAAGATACCATTAAAGGTATCGGAAAATAGGATCGCATTTCCTTTAATGCAGAAGGTCAATTGAACCAGAAAGGCGACTGCAAAAATAAGCGCACTGCCATAAGCCGCCGTGTCATTGGTTATGAATTTATAGGCTGAGAGGAGCATCAACACAATTGCTCCAGCACCAACGAGAATCAGTGGTAAGAGTAACATTAAATCGTTCGTCATGATGGTCATCCGGCCTTAGTTCTTTTCTAGGTTGAGCCCAGGAACCTGGACAGGCGATACTGCAGCGGTGTGTACTGCTGCAGGTGTATTTTGAGAGAATTGCAACTCCGTAGACGGGGTGATCTTGCTCAAAAACGGATGCGGATAAATGCCCATCACAAGAATCAAGATGATAACCGGGAGGAAGGTAAGGCCCTCTACCAGGCTCAGATCCTTGAACCCTTCGGAATTAGGAGTGGCATTCTCAAAGAACACCCTTTGGAACATCCACAACATGTAACAGACACCGATGATAAGGGTGGTGCCTGCAAGAACACCGATGGCGGTGTTGAATTTGATCGCTCCGAGGATGATCATGAACTCACCGATAAAGCCGCTGGTTCCGGGCAAACCGACAGAAGCCAACATGGCGATAGCGAAGTACAGGGCAAAGATAGGGGCTTTTGCTGCAATACCACCGAGATCGGCGATGGTTCGGGTTTGGGTACGCTCTTCAAGCACACCGGCAAAAAGGAAAAGCACACCAGTACTGGTTGCATGGGCAACAATCTGATAGATGGAGCCGGTCAGGGCCTGAACGTTCATACAGAACACGCCCAGAGCAATTACCCCCATATGGGATGCAGAGGAGAAAGCAAGCATCCGTTTGAAATCTTTCTGGGCTATGGCAGCGAGGCCGCAATACATCATGCCGATTACACCACAGTAGGACAAGAGAATGGCAAAGCGGGCGAACTCTTGGTCAAAGACCGGCACGACAAAACGAATAACACCGTACACACCAATTTTTGCCATAACAGCAGACAGAACAAAGGTAGTCGCAGTCGGGGCCTCGGTATAGGCATCCGGCAACCAAGTGTGAAACGGGAAGAGTGGAATCTTGATCGCAAAAGCGATCATGAAGCCGAAGAAAGCGAGTGCCGCAACCCGACCGGTCAGATTCAGTTGCGCCATTTTATCAATGGCGAAGCTCCACTCGTTGAACTGGTTATGGTAACTGACGCCAAGGTAGATAATTGCAGCAAGCATCAACAGGGAGCCCGCAATGGTGTACAGCGTAATCTTCAAGGTTGCAGGCAACCTTTTTGCACCGCCGTAGAGGCCGAGCATGAAAAATACCGGCAGCAACATGACTTCCCAGAAGACGTAGAACAGGATCATGTCGGTTGCGCAGATGGCACCGGTCATTGCACCTTGAACCAGAAGCAGATTGGCGTAGTAGCCTTTTGCCTTGGTTGAGAAGATAAAGTAGACCATCGGCAGCAGAACGGAAGTGGCCATGAGAATAAACAGGCTGATACCGTCGACACCGAGGGAGTAAGAAACCCCAAGGGACTGAATCCAAGGGATATTTTCAACAAATTCAAGATGCCCGGTGGACTGAAATTTAGAATATAAATCCAGACTCAGAACGAGAGTCGACAGGGATATAACGAGTCCCGTAAACCGCGATACCGTCCTGTTTGCCGGAGTTGCCAGAAGCAACAATCCGGCAATGATGGGCAAAAAGATTATGACAGAAAGGACATGTTCAAACATTCTTTCACCTTATCAGTTCAGCGTTTGAGAGAGGAACAGACTCATAATACTCAGGCCGACAATCATATAAATTGCGTAGACCCGAACATATCCGACCTGTAAAGCCTTGAATGCGGAACCAAGCAACATATACAAAGTACTAACACTTTTAACCGGAGCATCGGTGACGTTCGGTTCAATGGTTTTCCAGATCGCTGCACCAATAGCCTTGTAAGGCTGAACAATGACGGCATTGTACAACTCGTCAACATAGAACTTATGATAGGCGAAGTCGGCAAAGCCTGAGAATGTCGGTTCGGCTGCTCCTTGACCAAAGCGGGAATAAGCGGCCTTGATACCTATGACAAATGCAACGACACTTGCACCAATGGCAAGAATCTCGATAAATAAGCTGGCATGAGGATGATGCTCTGTCAGACTTGGAGCAAGCCAGTGAGAAACCATCTGGCTGCCACCAAAAATAGCGGGCAGATTGAGGAACCCAGCGAAAAGAGCACCAACAGCCAGGATAATCAACGGAACAGTCATCACCGCAGGAGACTCTTGAGCGTGATCATAGGCGTGTTGATCACGAGGCTCACCGTGGAAGACCAAAAAGATCATACGGAAGGTATAGTAGGCAGTCATACCGGCCACCAGTACACCAATCGCCCAGATGCCGAAATGACCGCTGGCCAGAGCGCTGTAGAGAATCTCATCCTTACTGAAAAAACCACTGAACGGTGGACAACCAGACAGTGCCAGAGCACCGATAAGCATGGTGATATAGGTTTTGGGCATCTTGTTTTTCAATCCGCCCATCTTCCAGATGTTCTGCTCATGATGCAGTGCGTAAATAACCGAACCGGCACCAAGGAAGAGCAGCGCCTTGAAGAACGCATGGGTAAACACATGGAAGATACCGGCGGAGTACGCTGCAACACCAACACCGGCAAACATGTACCCAAGCTGACTCACAGTTGAATACGCCAGAACTTTTTTGATATCGTCCTGGAACATACCGAAGATTGCGGCTAGAAGAGCGGTCAGAATACCGACCCAAGCAACGATAGAACCGGCAATTTCAACATGCGCATAGAGGAAACTAAAGCGAGCGACCATGTATACACCGGCGGTAACCATGGTTGCCGCATGGATCAGCGCGGAAACCGGAGTAGGACCGGCCATGGCGTCAGGTAACCACACATACAACGGAATCTGTGCGGATTTACCGGTGGCACCGACGAAAAGAAGCAAACAAACAGCCAGGGCTACACCGGGAGCTGTTTCAATCAGATGAGGCGCATTGGCTTTCAAGGATATGTAGTCAAATCCGTGCGCACCAATGGCCCAGAAGAGAAAAGACATGCCCAGGACAAACCCAAGGTCACCAACACGGTTGACGATGAAGGCCTTATTACCGGCAAGTACGTTATTGGTGTCTTCGCTGTAGAAACTGATCAAGAGATATGAACAGAGACCTACACCTTCCCAACCTACAAACATGACAACGGGGCTATCACCAAGAACCAGAATCAGCATGGAGCCGAGAAAGAGGTTCAGGTAGGCAAAAAATTTACCGTAATTTTTATCTCCACCCATGTAACCGATGGAGTAAATGTGAATCAAGGAACCGATCAGAGTGACAAAGAGCAACATAAGACTGCTCAGGGGATCGGCCAGGAAACCCATATTGATATGCAGGTCGCCGACATTAAACCAGGTAAAGGCAACATGGCTTATAAAGCGTTCTTCAACAGGCATCCCCTTCAGGGCAAAGAAAACCTTCAGCGCCATGACGAAAGAAAGGACCGGTCCAACACAGGCCAAAAGGCCATACAGCATTTCCGGTAACTTTCTTTTGTTACAGGTAAAGACATGCAGCAGTCCGATGAGTACCGCTCCCATCAACGGAAAGAGCGGTATCAGACCAAGGTAAGTTACACTATGTTCCATGGTATCACCCTTTCAGCAGACTAAACACGTTGGTGTCCAGCTTGCTTTTGTGTTTATGCAGTAAAATAACCACAGCGAGCGCCAGGGCCGCCTCTGCGGCAGCTACGGCCATAACCATCATCGCAAGAACATGCCCGTCCATGCTTTCATGAACGCGTGAGAAGGCAACAAAGCTCAGGTTTGCTGCATTGAGCATAAGCTCGATCGACATGAACACTGTGAAAACATTGCGACGTGAAATAACGCCGACTATACCTAAACAAAAGAGAATGATACTGAGATAAAGATAACTGTGTATCATTTGCTAACCTCCTTCTTCCCTGCGAGAACTAGCGCACCCATGAGGGAGACCAGAAGCAGGATGGAGACAATCTCAAACGGTACCAGCCAGTCATTAAAGAGCAGCAATCCAACCTGTTTGACACTGCCGAAGTTGTTGCCAATCAATTCAGTGGAGGTGTTTGGCAGTTTGTTGACGATTTTGATCAAAAAATATCCAATCGGCGCCACCACGACCAATCCGCCAAAAATATAGAAGAGTTTGGTCTCTTCCTTTGGCAGATCGTCCGGTTGGATATTCAAGAACATGATGATGAAGACAATGAGCGACATAATCGCACCGGCATACACAATCAGTTGCAGGGCGAAGATGAGTTTAGCTGAAAGCAGGGCGTATAATCCGGCCAAAGAAATCAGCGTGACGACAAAACTCATTGCTCCGTTCATCGGGTGACGAAACAATACCAATCCGGCCGCTCCTAGTACAGCAAGCGCGGAAAATCCTAAAAATAGCCCGTCGGCAAACATGATATCAAGCGCCCCCTTTCTTATACTCTTCTTCGGAGAATGCACCTGGGGTGGCGAGCAGATCGTCGATCTTCATCAAAAATGATGCGCGCTCATTCCCGGTCACTGAATATATACCCGTGTCCATCCGAATAGCATCCATGGGACACGCTTCAACGCAGTATCCACAGTAAATGCATTCGAGCAGATCAATATCGAAACGAACCGGCATTTTTTCAGTTCTACCATCTACCCGTTCGCCGGCCTCAATCATGATGCAATTTGCAGGACAGTTGGTCTGACACATGAAACAGGCAACGCATTTCATCGTGCCATCTTCATGTTTGGTCAGACGGTGGCGTCCTCTCCACCGGGCTGGAATCTCAGGTTGTTGTTCTGGATAGTGCCTGACTAGTAATTTAGAATTATCAAGGAAGTTTCGCAGAAAATGGCCAAAAGTAACAGCCATCCCTTTAAACACCTCGATCAGATACAATCGCTCGTAAAGGTCTTTGCCTTTACGCTCCATTATTTTGACTTTTCCACTCATGCCAGCTCCTCTCTTAACTCAATGCCACGACAACTGCACTTGTGACGAAAATATTCAGCAGCGAAAGCGGCAGGAGTGTTTGCCAACCTAACCGCTGCAGCTGATCATAGCGAAAACGAGGCAATGTCCAACGAACCCAGACATAGACAAAACACATGAAGGTGGTTTTAAGCAGGAAGGTGATTACCTGGAGAATGGCCACCAAAACCCGATCCGCGTCTCCACCGGAAACCGTGATCAGGTAAATAAAAAGTACAATCTCAATTGCAGCAACGATGCCCCAGACAATCTTAGTGTAGATTTGTGCTTCACGAACACGGGGATCATTTTCACGCTGGTAGTGGCTCTTGTTGTTTTTTGCCATCCACATGGCAAAGAACCAAGCACACACCGGCAAGGCGACCATCATTAGTAAACTGATAGAACGTGCATATTCAACCAGTGTTTCAGTGGAGAACCAAGGAATTTGGAACCCACCAAAGTAGAGGGTGACGATGAGGGCGCTGGAGGTAAACATGGCGACATACTCACCCATGAAGAACATACCAAACTTCATTGAGGAGTACTCAACATGGAACCCTGCAACAAGCTCACTTTCACCTTCAGCCAAGTCAAAGGGAGTACGATTGGTCTCAGCAAAGGCAGCAACAATAAAAATGATCGCGCCTAAAGGCTGAAGCACCACACCCCACATGGGGATAAAACCAAAGAGTAATTGCCCTTGGAACTGGGCCATTTCGGTAAGGTTGACCGTGCCGTAAACAACCAGCGCACTGATGATAGCAAGCCCCATCGGAATTTCATAACTAATGACTTGAGCAGCGGCACGTAACCCGCCGAGTATACCGTATTTATTATGAGAAGACCAACCTGCGAGAATGATTCCGTACACGCCAAATCCGGCTAGCGCCAGGAACCAGAGGATACCAAGATCGGTTGGTATCGTTTGCATAATATATTCCTTGCCGCCGATTTTAAGCACATCGGCAAAAGGAACGGCTGCAAAAGAAACAACTGCGATAAAGAAAACAATAACCGGCGCCAGAACAAAATAGAACTTATGCTTGACGTGATCCGGAATTATATCTTCCTTGGTTATGAGTTTCACCGCATCAGCGAGGTTCTGCACCAGACCACCGGCACGGAACCCAAAGATGTTGGCACGGTTAGGACCTGATCGATCCTGAAAAAAGGCCGCACCTCTTCGTTCCATCCAGACAAGGACCGCAATGAAGCACAGAGGAACAAAGGCTCCGAAGGCGACCCTGAGTACAAGTAATAAGATATCAAGCTGCGACATTTGAGACCTCGTTATCGGTTAATGCTATTCCCTCTTCAGGAACCTGTTCTAAATCAATTCCCTGCAAAGCGGAAACAGATTTCACCAGACCAGCACGCGCCTCTTTCACATCCTGTACAGGGCCACCAAGTTGCTTGACCACCTCGATGAGGTTGGAGGCGGGAGAATTTTTAACAACAGCCACGTTAAACTGCTGCAAGACCTGATCGATGTTGACCAACGTTCCGCAATCTTCACTCGAGGAAGCAATGGGTAAGGCTATTGCCGCCTTGGTGACACAGGTTCCAAGTGAAGTACCAATAAAGACTAACTGCACTTTTTCAAGCAGCGCGCTGAACTCAGCTTCACCAAGCGATTTACTCAAATCGTTATTCAAGCTGATAACGAGATCGGCATCACTTACGGCTGCATCAAAAGCGGTTTTGGAGCTCTCGATGTCGAGCAAGGCAAAGGAGGCGCGATTGGCTGATTTGTCATCCTGAATAAGATATCCGTCAGCGTCGCCTGCTTTGATGTATCCGTCGCTGTACCCGCAAATCGCTGCCTTGGCACCGGTTGCTAACTGTTTCACAGCGTACATCTGCTCAAGTGTGTTGTTCGGGGAAACCAGGAAGACCACTTTCTTGGCATCGCTGATCATGCGGCGAACAGCCTCTATAGCTTCGGCCAATCCAACTTCTTTACCTGCGACCATTGCACAGTGCAGTCGATTATCGTTTTCAAGTTTATAGGTCATCCGGCCTTCGTCACAGATGAAGTAGCCGTTGACTTTCTCATTGAGCCGCGGACGATTGCGGTAAATAACATCGTCTTTGTATTTTTCGCGGTTGTGATCGATATAGATGTTGCAGCCTTTGCTACAGCCCTGACAGATCCCCTTGCTTTTGGTCAAGAACCAGGCTCTCTGTTTAAAGCGGAAATCTTTGGAGGTCATGGCGCCGACCGGACAAAGATCAACCACATTCAGAGCGTAACGGTTGGCAAGCGGACGACCGGGGAAAACATTTACCCGGGCAGAGTCGGTACGATTTACAATACCGAGCTCACCGGTTTTAGTGATCAGTCGAGTAAAGCGAACGCAACGTGCACAGAGAACACAACGCTCCTGGTCATGTACAACGCCGCAGCCAAAGTCCATTTTTTTGGATTTGAGCACTGGTTTGACGGTCATCCGACTATTCCGACCGTCATACTTCATGTAATAGTCCTGTAGTTTACATTCGCCTGCCTGATCACATATCGGGCAATCGATCGGATGGTTGATCAATTCCAGCTCCATGATATCTCGCTGGATTTTTTTGATGTTCTCCGCGTCGAGCAGCACCTTCATGCCCTCGACAGCCTTAGTTTTACATGCCGGTACAATGGGAGGTCGTCCATCCTCAATACCAACGAGACACATACGGCAATTACCATCTGCCCCTAGCGCCGGATGATAGCAAAGATGAGGAATCTCAATGCCGACAGCACCTATAGCGTCAATCAGATTCTTCCCTGATTCAACTTCTACTTCCTGTCCGTTAACAAACAGTTTTACCTTATCAGCCATGGTAACCCTTATCCTCGTTACATCGCGGTCTGAGTGGAGGCTCCACCGCTAACGTAAGCCTCAAATTCATGCCGGAATTTTTTCAAGTAACTGCGTGTCGACATGGTACAAGCCGCCGAAAGTACGCACACTGTTTTCATCTCAATGTTGTCGCACAATTCGGTCAACAGGTCGATATCGGCACCCGTTCCCTCACCGCGGATTATCTTTTTCACTATCTTGAGCATCCAGCCCAGACCTTCACGACAAGGAGTACATTGGCCACAAGATTCATGATGGTAGAAATGAATAAGGTTCTCCACCAGTTTGACCATGTCAACGGTGTCATCGAGGACGACAATACCACCGGAACCGAACATGGTTTTGTGGGCTGCCATGGACTCATAATCAAGCGTAACCGTTTCCGCCTCTTCAGGAGTAAGCACCGGGGTAGAACTACCGCCAGGGATAACCCCTTTGAGTTTCCGCCCATTACGTACACCACCTGCCACCTTTTCGATAACCTCAAGAATCGGCAGGCCAAGCGGTAACTCATACATGCCAGGCTTATTGACTAGGCCGGAGATACCAAAAAGATGGGTACCTGGGCTTTTTTCGGTACCAAATGCCTTATAAGCATCCGGACCATTGGTCAGAATAAACGGCAGTGAGGCAATACTTTGTACGTTGTTGATAATGGTCGGGCAACCGTACAAACCCTCAACAGCCGGAAACGGTGGTTTACTTCGTGGTTGCCCTTTCCGTCCTTCGATGGATTCGAGTAATGCTGTTTCCTCACCACAGACATAAGCACCTGCCCCCCGATGAACGGTAATGTCGAGTTGAAAATCCCGACCATCTACAGACGCTCCAAGATAGCCTGCGGCATACGCCTCATCGATTGCAGCCTGTAATGCTTTGACCTGGGTGGTATATTCACCACGGATATAAATATACGCCGCATGGCTTTTGATGGCATAACAGCAAATTATGATGCCTTCAATCAGCATGTGCGGGTCTTTGACCAAGATATATCGGTCTTTAAACGTTGCTGGCTCCGACTCGTCGGAGTTAACTGCTAGATAGATAGGTTTATCAATGTTTTTAGGGAGAAAGCTCCACTTCAAGCCGGTGGGGAAGCCTGCACCACCACGACCACGAAGCCCACTGGTTTTAACCAGTTCGACCACTTCGTCCGGTTGCATGGAGAAGACCTTCTCCAGGGTGGAGTAGGCGCCATTTTCCTTTGCCACCTCGATTTTGTGGGCGTCCGGTATATCAAATCTGGCACTCAGTACTTTTACTTGCATATCGTTCGCTCTCCTTATTTCATCGTGGCCAAGAGTTCTTTGAGCTTATCCACATTCATGTACTCATAAAACTCTCCGTTAATCTGCACCACGGGAGCGCTACCACAGTGGCCCAGACATTCAACCTCTTCCAGGCTGTATTGGCCGTCTCCACTGACCTCGCCAGCTTTGATGCCTAGCTCGCGCTGCAGGTAATCGACGATTTCCTGTTTCCCCAAAAGGTAACAGGAGAGAGTGCGGCAAACGCAAATGTGATATTTCCCCTTAGGCTGCAGGTTGTACATGGTGTAGAAGGTCGCTGCCTCATAGACCATGGTAGCAAAACAGCCGATACGATCAGCGATATAGGCCATTGCCTCAACACTGATCCAGCCTTCCTGCTCCTGAACCAACCACAGAGAGGGCAAAATCAGGGATTCCCGTGTGGGATACCGGGTGACCAGACGCTCAAACTCTGCATCTCGTTCTGCATCAAAAGCGAACGGTTTACCCGTTTCTATCAGTTGTGATCGATCGCTCATCTGTCCAACTCTCCGCCAATAATGTTGATGCTACCGAGATTAATGACTGCATCGGCAATCATCTCTCCTTCAACCATTTCGTGGAAACCACTCATCATATAAAAGCAAGGTGGCCGCACCTTACATTTGTAAGGTTGCCCGGAGCCATCGGAGACAAAGTAAAAGCCGAGCTCGCCATTGGCTGCCTCAAAGGAGTCGTACCATGCCCCTTTCGGAGCTTTGACACCTTCAAAGATGAGTTTGAAATGGCCAGCTAAACCTTCGATATTGGAATACACATCGGATTTTGCCGGCAGTGCAACATGATTATCCTGAACAAAAACCGGACCACCGGGGATTCGTTTTATTGCCTGACGGATAATGGAGATGGACTGGAAAATCTCCTCATAGCGGATCATCATTCGGTCGTAAATATCGCCTTTTGATCCTAAGGGGATGGTGAAATCAAAGGTGTCGTAGTAGTAATAGGGGTTGTCCTTACGCAGATCGAAGGGAACGCCACTAGCACGTAGACAAGGCCCGGTATATCCATAGGACAGGGCTTTTTCTGCAGGCATGATACAAACGTTCTGGGTACGATCATGGACAATACGGTTTTTCAACACCAGTTTCAAAGAATCATTGACACCCTGCTCGATGTCTTTGAGTTGATTCTCCATATCAGTTTCCCAGCCCTCGTAAAAATCGCGGTACATACCGCCGACACGGGTAAAGGAACTGGTAAGGCGGGCACCGGTCAACCGGCTGATGAAGTCGTACGAGGCTTCTTTCTGATTGTATAGGTACCAATAGTTGGTCAAACCACCCATATCAACGAGGTTTGCGGCCAAACATACGAGATGATCCTGCACACGGTAAAATTCGGAGAGGATAACCCGCATAAATTTGGCGCGCTCAGTGATATCAACACCCAGCCAGGATTCTACAGCCTTGGCATAGGCGATATTGTTCATCAACGATGAGCAGTAATTAAGGCGGTCGGTTAGCGGAATTACCTGATTATAGGTCCGGTTTTCTGCTGTTTTTTCGAAACCACGGTGGAGATAGCCAATCTCATTAATGTTGGCCAAAATGGTTTCACCGTCAAGGGCAGTAAGAATTCGAATCGCACCATGAGTGGCAGGATGGGAAGGTCCAAGGTTGAGATACATGATCTCGGTGTTAATATCCCCCATCAGGGTTTCATTAACGTTGTTAAGGGCCAACCGAGCCTTGATTTCTTTTTCCAGAGGGTCACTTTCGTAACAAATCTGGCCCTGCTCCATGGGATAATCTTTGCGCAGGGGATGGCCCTGAAACTGCCAATGATTGAGAATCCTCCGCAGGTCAGGATGTCCCTGGAAAACAATACCGTATTGATCGTAGGCTTCACGCTCGCCCCAGTTTGCGGAACCCCACAAATGGGTAGCGGTCGGGACACCAACCTCAGGATCAGCAACAGGTGTGCGAACCTGGACGAGGAGATTTCCTTCCCAATTCCGAAGCACATACACAACTGCAAAACGTGCCTCTTGAGCTACCGGATAATTCAGGTAGTCAACAACAGTAACGTCCAACAGTAGGCCAAAATTGAGGGCCGGATCATTTTTCAGACGGGAAAGTGTTTGTTCGAGTTGGTCAGGCTGAACCGTGAGCACCACTGATTCGACACTTGTATCGCAGGGTACACCAGGGAACGCGGCCTGAATGGTATCTAGCGCCGTCGTATTCATATCAATCAAGAATCCCTTTAAAATCTTTGTGGCGATCGTTGATCACACTTTCACCCTTGATCTTGTCCTGAATTTTTATCAATGCATCCAGAACTGCTTCAGGCCGAGGAGGACATCCTGAGATATACACGTCCACCGGTATAATGGTGTCGATACCCTGCACAGTACAGTAGTTATCGTAAACACCGCCGGAGCTTGCGCATGCGCCCATTGCAACAACCCACTTGGGCTCAGGCATCTGTTCATAGATTCGTTTAAGAATCGGCGCCTGCTTGTAACTGATGGTGCCACAGACAAGCAACAGATCCGCCTGCCGAGGAGAAAAACGAACAACCTCAGCACCCCAGCGGGAAATATCCAATTGACTTGCAGCGGCACTCATGAATTCGATTGCACAGCAGGCAGTTCCGAAAACAAACGGCCACAGAGAGTACTGACGTCCCCAGTTAACAACTGCGTCGAGCTTGGTGGTCAGTACCGAATCACCCAGACTTGCTTCTAATCCTAACGCCAATTGAGCACCCCTTTCTTAAGAATATAAATAAGTCCAGTAAGAAGAAGAACCATGAACACAACCATCTCCGTAAAGCCGAACCATCCAAGCTCACGGACGCTCACGGCCCATGGATACATGAACACCGCTTCTATGTCAAACAGGAGAAATAGAATGGCGAGCAGATAATACTTGACGCTGAATTTCTGCTCAGCCAATCCAATCATGCGTTTAACACCACTCTCATAGGCTTCGTTCTTCGCCTTGCCACCGGCGCGCGGTCCAATGACCGTTGTCGCCAGCATAAACAAGGGGATCACGATAGCAATTCCTAGCAAGGCCATTGCTGAAAGCACCAGTTCTGTTGCCATGAATCAGACTCTCCTTAAACGTGAAATTATAAATGAAACCTTCTGTGAACAGTAGGTTATTCTAGATATAGTGAATGAACGGCTATTCATTACCGGTCGAGGTATCATCTGTCAAGCAAAATAGTTTCTTGACAAATCCGCCTGATTTCTTAGGCAGCCCTACCCCTTCGAGGAAGCATACACAAGATGTGCAAACTCTCCCTCATGAGTTACTTTTTGAGCAATCTACTTTAACAAGTTCCATTGACCAGTCCGATATACACCAACTTGACACTCAACGCCGAGATGCAATAGAGTAGCAAAGGCACACTAAGGATATTTTGCACATATCAATTTTGTTGAACATTTCAATCAGCTCAAACAGAGAGCGAGAGGATATCACCATTCACCCCTCTAGGTAGGAGCAGCAATAATCAACAACATTTTTTACCTTCAGAGCGAACTTAGAATTCCCGGGGACCTCAAAAATATCACCGGCATTAACCACCCTCCATGAAGTTTCGCCTGGCAACAAAACATCAAGCTCTCCAGCCATTATTTCCATAATTTCAGGGGACCCGGTTCCAAAGGAATATTCCCCCGGAAGCATGACACCCAATGTCTTTTTTGTGCCGTCAGCAAACTGCACCGTCCGACTGGTCACCTTACCGTCAAAATAAATGTTCGCTTCCCGTACAACGTCAACTTTTTCAAATACCGACATACGCAACACCCCAAATCGTCCAATTTCATGTGACACTTTCAGCACCTTGCTTTGGCGCCGATCCTCGTAAAAATGCCGAGAACAACACACCGGCCGCATCAAAGAGGCCGCCTGCCGAACAGCAAAAAAAAAGCCTGAAAGAAATATCTTTCAGGCCCAAACAACGCATTACCCCCTAAAAAGGAACATCATCCCCTACAGGCGGCGGTTCAGGAAAGGGATCTCCTCCATGTCCGTAGCCACCTCCACCATACTCGCCCCCGCCACTTCCAGCAGCAGCAGAACGAGGGGAAAGCATTTTCATTTCACGAGCAATTATCTCCGTCGTATATCGATCATTCCCGCTCTGATCTTTCCACTTTCTCGTTTGCAATCTCCCCTCGATATAGATCTTGGAACCTTTCGAGAGGTATTCGCCACAAATTTCAGCTAACCTCTGCCAGGCAACAACCCTGTGCCACTCGGTCATCTCTTGCACCTGGCCATCTTGTCCTTTCCGACGCTCGGTGGTCGCCAAGGAAAAAGTTGCCACCGCAGTTCCGCTTTGAGTATAGCGAATCTCTGGGTCTGCACCTAAATTACCGATTAATATAACTTTATTGATCATGAATCCCCTCCAACATCAGTTACCGATGCCAACAATCAACTTAATATGAACGAAGGGCGATCTTAATCGAGATGGCGAAGGAATGCAAAAAGTGTTCACCCTTATTTTTACAGATTCCCTGTTAGGGACAATATTTTTTTCTCTTGAAAACTTTCGAGGATGCCGCCGACATCATTGCAACATACTGTATTTTTGCCACATAGGTACTCGGTATGCTTTTTAGGACGTCAGCATTATTGTAGAATTTCTAAAACGCAAAAAGCCCGCCGCACGATTCACGCACAGCGGGCTCATCTAAACAGAGAAGCAATTTAATTCAAGGTTTGAAAATCGTTATATGCATGTGCACCATGCTCGGAGATATCCAAGCCTATCATCTCCTCCTCTTCGCTCACACGCATCCCCATTGTCATATCAATAACCTTAAAGAGGATAAAGGAAACACCAAAGGCCCAGACAAAGGCAGTCCCGATTCCAACCAACTGCACCCCGATGATTTTTGCCGTCATGCCTTCCATGTTAAACAGCCCTGCTGCAAGGGTACCCCAAGCGCCACAGACACCGTGAACAGAAACCGCACCGACCGGATCGTCAATGTGCATACGATCCAAAGCTACAACGGAAACAACAACCAACACACCGGCTATAAGCCCAATGATAATCGAACTTCCAGGAGTAACATTGGCACAACCTGCGGTAATACCGACCAAGCCTGCAAGAGCACCGTTCAGACTCATACCAACATCCGGCTTCTTAAACATTAGCCAAGAAGTAAACATGGCAGACACGGCACCAGCAGCAGCAGAAAGGTTGGTTGTGACAAAAATCATCGCAATAGAACTGTCGCCGGTCGTGGTGGAGCCGGGGTTAAACCCAAACCAACCCAACCAAAGAATAAACACACCTACGGCTGCCATAGGGATATTGTGACCAGGAATCGCACGCACCTCGCCCTTAGGACCATATTTACCAATCCGCGGCCCAAGAACAATAGCACCGGCAAGAGCACACCAACCACCGATAGAATGCACAACGGTTGATCCTGCAAAATCAATAAAGCCTAAGCCTTCCAACCAACCGCTTCCATGAAGCAAACCGCCCCAAGCCCATGAACCGAACACTGGGTATATAAATGCACAAATAGTGACCGAGTATATAAGATAGGCAACAAATTTGGTTCGTTCAGCAACAGCACCAGAAACAATAGTCGCCGCAGTACCGGCGAACACTACCTGAAACATCCAAAAGGCAAGCACCCAAGCATCTCCATCCGGCCCGGTCCATCCCGAAAGAAAAAATTCAGTGGTACCAAACCAACCGGTTTTATTGACGCCGAACATAATACCGAAACCAATCGCCCAAAAAGCAAGGGACCCCATAGCAAAATCCATCAGGTTTTTCATCATGATATTTACCGCACTTTTAGCACGGGTAAAACCAGACTCAACCATGGCAAATCCAGCCTGCATGAAAAACACAAGGGAAGCCGCGACAAGCGTCCAAACATAGTTTAAATTTTTCTGCAAAACATCGATAGCGTCTTTATTGCTCGCTATTGTAGGCGCGACTTCATCCGCACCAAAACAGAGCACAGGTAAAGCTAGAAGCAATAACGCTAAAATTGCACATCGTTTTTTCATTATCCTACCCCCTAAATATTGATCAATCACTGTTGTTAGATTTAAATAGCTTCTTTATCAAGCTCACCAGTTCTGATTCGGTATACGTTATCAACCGAGGTAACGAAAATTTTGCCGTCACCAATTTTTCCAGTTTTTACACTTTCCATTATTTTTCCAACTACCTGATCGACCAATTCGGCAGCAACAACTATCTCAACCTTAATTTTAGGTACGAACTCAACGACATACTCTGCACCACGATAAATCTCCGTGTGTCCTTTCTGGCGACCAAATCCCTTAACCTCACTCACAGTCATCCCCGTGATCCCCAAGTCAGCTAGCCCCTCCTTAAGGGCCTCAAGCTTGAACGGCTTGATAATAGCCTCAATCTTTTTCATCACTTTCCTCCATTCTTTTTAAGTGCAATTTACTTTTAAAATTCAAATCAATAATTTATCTAAAGCATCCTTAATGCCAAAATTATTATTTTCAAATTTATTGCATCATTACAGTTAGGTACATGAATTATCCCTTGCCGAAGCATACAAACACAAAAGACAAGGCCGACTTACATATTCACAATTGTAACCTTTCGTGAAATTTTATTACATTTTCGAAACAATATGTACCACTGAGGTTGCAAATACTTAAAATAAGGCAAGCGATCACGGGGCACCGAATCTGCGGCGTTATCGGCATGTTTACGTACAGATAACAAAAAGGCATCGGTTGAGATTTCTAAAGAAAATAGGAATAATGAGCGTTTTGCGAAATGATGAACCCCATGGAGGAACCACGTGATTTGTTTCACAGACAAATGAGGCCTAGCGGCCCATCTATTTTTCGTTTAGCACGCAGAACAATTGCTTCCGCCTAACAAAATCGAAATAACTGGAACAATCCCAAAACCGTTTAGTGACCATTCCAAACACCCCAATTCATCCCCATGCAGTACCACGGTCACAACAAAAAGGAATAATGAAGCCAACAAGTGTGAATGACAACCGAAAATTGACCACCTGTGATTACCGAAAATTGACCACCCAGAATTTAATAAAAGGAAGGGTGATAGGGTTGCACCCACTGTTGTGGTTGTTCCCGGGGGCAGGAGAAATGGAGGGAGCCGTAGGCGACCGGAGTTTCTCCTGCCCCCGGAGGCCCCCTCCGCCACCGATTCTATTTTACAACTCAGCCTGTTGGCACAATTTTCCTGCCTTTTTACGGCTGTAATTTATGCTCTTTCGTGTGACATCATAAATAATTAGTGTCTGAACGAGAATTAAAAAATATCGATAAATCAGAGTGTTATTATAACGGCCGTAGGTGAAGAAAATTTGATCGCAGGCAATAAGGATAGCGGAGTATTGATGTAACATATTGATTATTATGTTATAT
>JAQUEZ010000329.1 GCA_028684915.1 Desulfobulbus sp. | reverse complement strand
TAAGTTCAATGCGTGTGGTCTGGTTGGCGACAATTTGGTTGAGCTGGTACTGAAGGACGTCGGCGGCGAGGTTGCGGAAGGCTTCGGCAAATTCCGCATCAATGTTGATGCTGCCGAAACTGGTGGTAATGATGAAGCCGTTCAGCATGTCCGGGACTTGTTCCGATAGGGCTTCAACAAAGCAATCCCGAATAAAGGCGTCAAAGTCAGAACAAGGGGCTTGATCGGCGGTGGCTGGCATGGCTATGGCCTCAAGGTAGTCAGGAAACAAACTCAAAAAAAGTTCTAATCTCAGTAGAAAACCACTGCGATTAGAACTTCTAGCCACATTAGAAAAAAATGACAAGCGATTTTTTGACACTAATTGGTGAAAAAATTAAGGAAGCAAGAAAAGCTCGAAAAATGAGCCAAAAAGACCTTGCTTTTTTGGTTAAATGTTCACCGCAATTAATTAGCAAAATAGAGAAAGGACAGGTAGATACAACAATAACAACATTGTTATCTATTCAAGAAGCTGTAGGAATTGGCAACAGCTTGAAAGTAGAAAGTTTTTATGAAGAGCTAGAAGAATGGGCGAAGGAAACCGGGCGAACCGAAAACACCCAATGGTTGAAAAATCAGATCGAAAGTTTTTTCCCGATGTTTACCGAGTGGAAAAAAAGAAGGGCCGAAGGGGATATTATTGAAGATGGAACCCCAGCATCAAAGGTAGCTTGAAGGGAAAATAATAATAATCAATTATTTTGAAGTGTTACAATGTGGGACTGAAAAAACAAACCAGGAACCATTGAAATTGTTTTTAAAATATGGAGGTGTGCCAAAATGGACACATCATTAGCAAGCCTCAACCAAGAGCCGGACAAAAAAAGAGAAAAAGCAGATCGGGAAGGGAAAAAAACGATTCGCAGGATGAAAAATCCGTTATGGGGTTTCGCCTGGAGATTTTTATTATGTTGCGCAATGATCGATTTACCTCTTTGGGCCTACTTCCATTTTGTGAAAGAAGTACCGATCCTGGTAGGACTTGAACAGATGCGGAATGAATTTCAAGGGAAGAAGAAAGGAGAAGAAAAAATCAGCATAGAAACAGCGACAAATGATGTAAACACAAGATATCTCGAAAGGATTAAACAAGAAACAATAGCAACAGAAAATTTAAAACTAGCAGCAGAAAAGGAAAAAACGGTTCGCCTCGAACAGGAAAGACAAACACTGACAACAAGCCCAAAAGTTTACACCTGGATAAATGACAAAGGACAAACCGTTTATTCAAATCAGCCCCAAAAATGAAAATTTTTTCCCGAGGAGAACCATTTGGGGTCAGGTCTTGAATATTGAATTGTTCAGAACTCTCGGGGATAGGGAATACAAAATTAACATGAACCCGGTGGCGGAGTTGACCACGTATCCCGATTGTATCCCGGCACACTCACGAGCGGCCTAGAATCCAAGGCGGACGCGGGTTCAACTCTCGCAGTCTCTGGTTTGGACATATTGGAAAAGGCACTGCTTCTTTAATCACGATTATCCTATCGTTTTTTGACTTTGTCTTTTTCATGAATCTAACCAGGGTTGTTGTCTTAATTTATTGAAATTGCGCAAATACGCAACACGCTTGGCGGTTGAATATTTGACATGAAAATTGGCCTATTCATACTGTTATAAATCAACTAACCCTCTTCATTTCTCATGAATCTAAAAAGTTCAATTTCTCGATTGCTAGAAGAAAGAACCATCTGGTTAGTAACGACCCTATTGTCATTGCTAGCATTAGCGCTAGCCAAGTCGGCACATGAGTTAATAATGTTGCCATTACTATCGGCAAACAAAGGTGAGCGAGTTGCACTAATCGCATCGCTTTCGATAGGTCTTTTTCTGTTTTTTCTTTCATATTCGATTTATATTCAGTTTTTCAAAAACACTGAAAAACAAATAAAATATTCGTTTGATGAGACAACAGGAACATATTCACACAAAAAAACTCGTAAGTTATTTTGCGCATCATGTTTAATAAAAAATATAGAGTCTCCTTTAAAGACGCTTCCCTATGGCTGGATCTGCTTGAACAAAGATTGCAATCTTTATTACAACGATCCATCAAATCCACAACCAGAACGGAAGCCTGTAATAATATCAAAAGGAATTGAAAATCCATATACAAAAGGACATCGCTGGTAAATTATAACCATGCGCTAAACCAGACCTGCGGAAGCCGCGCTCATTTCAAGGCATTTTCAGTGGCCGCAGGCTGGTTAGCTCTTCGTTGGGCTGGGCAGCTCAGCGGTTATTTAATAAATTTTGGGCTCTCTAATGCTGACCATTAACAAAATATCCATTAAGGAGATAATATGACGAAAAATGATCAGATGTTGGCGCATTCTCTGAAAATTAAGTTTGGGTTGCCGCCCAATGAACCGTCAGAGGAGCAATTAAGCAAAATAAAACGTGACATTCATGCCATTTACAAACCGACTAATTCTGATTGGCATCGAATAATAGTAAAATATTGCCCGAAGGCGGGGAGTTATCATTATTCCGGACTAGACAATTCAGACTTAAACACTTTGTTGTCATTAGCAATTGATGCTACAAAATAACCGCCAAGGAGATCAATGTGAATAAACTTAATCAGTTGAAAAAAGAGCTGGAAAGAACTTGTAAAATCTATAAGTGGAATCCTTCCACTGAACAGATTGCAAACATTTTACGTGAAATTAATGAATTACATTCTCTTGATAAGTCTATATCATTACCTGAAATTACAGGAATCGTATCAAGTAACTGCCCAGATGCTTTATTTTTAGTTCAGGAAGGGGTGGACAATTCTGATCTAAATACTTTGCTTGCTATGGCAATTTCGGCAACAAATACGGAGAAATAATATTGTTAAAAACTAACGAACAAGATGTTGTGTTGGCAAAAAATAAAATTGCCGAGCTTAAGTCTTCGTACATGAATGCTGTGTCTCAGTACATTCAATCAACAAAGACATCTGGCAATGAAGAAATAATTAAGAATCTTCTTGCCTGCCAAAAAACAGGCAACGAATATTTTAATTATGCAGAAGAATTTGTAGGAAATAGTGATATTTTGGGTGCACACAAAAGTGCTTTGTGGGCACAGGGTTTTGCCGAAGATTGTGCTGAGATTTTAAAATCACTGCCTATACATATTGAACTTTTAACTAAAAGCTTTTCTCGATATATGCCAAATTTCGATTTGTCTATCTTGGCTCCGGGAAATACTGCTTATGCCAATATGCAAAGAATGATCGTAAAATATCTTAATATCGAAGAAGTGAACAACCTCCGATCGTTACTTAATAAAGCAGAGCTGCCAATATATGGATTTAGGAATGAGGCGAAAGAATTTATGAGCAAGAAATTACAAACTATCCTTTCATTTAGCTTTGGTACTATATTTGTCTCGGTTTTGATCATTATCGCTTTTATTCTCCCGAATCCGTCTAATTTTCAACAAACAGTTTTTCGTGTAGTGCTTGCACTGGCTGGTGGTGGGACTGTAGCTGTATTTCCTGGTTTTATCGAGGTTAAGTTTGGCAATTGGCTTAGAGCAGGAGGGGCCTTAGCAGTCTTTGCAATAGTATATTTTTGTAGCCCTGCAATGATACAGAATAATAATCAAGGAATTGAACAACAAAACTCAACAATTGAACAAAAGGCCCAACAAGTCAATAAACCTGACCGGAAATAGCCGCGTTCTTAAAATCTGGTAGCGCATTGGCCGGCAGGTTATTTCACCGTTAGCATTCTGCATTGCCTATGAAACTAAGTTTTCCTGATATCGAATTTTTGCAAGAAAAGACTCGTGCGATTTCATGTGAAACTGAGCAACCGAGTATTATTCAGAAACTGAACGATATATTATCTTTCTACAAAATATTGAATTTTGACTTTGGATACAACTGGCCTTTATGGCGTGCCCGAAAGTGTTCATCCTTCCGGGGCTACAACAATCTTCGCGATCTGAGTCATCCGCCAGCGGAGAAAACCCGATTAAATCGACTAAACAATGATTTTTGTCCTCTTCTCTACACTTCTATCAATAAATTCACAGCATTTACGGAAGTGGCTGCTTCCGAAGGTGATTACTTACATACAATCGGTTACGCCATACGGCCCAATACAAAACTGAGATGTGCGATTGTCGGGGAAGTGTTCAATACACATCGTTCAGGCAATGCTAAAACGTCTGGAAAATTGACAACAGAGCTAAATCGAATACTAAACTCGTCCGACTACCGTGCAGCGCGTAGCTGGGTGTTCTTAGACGCATTTTTAGCTGAGTTGCTCAGCGATAAGAATGCAAATGCAAAAGGCTATCTACATACGCGTGCAATAGCAGACTATATTTTTAACAAAGTTAGTGACATTGATGCAATTTACTACCCGAGTGTTGTTCTTGAGAATGGCGTAAATATCGCCATCAAACCGGATGCTGCAACTCGATTGCTTGACGGTAATAGGGACATCTGTTATTGGAATTAATAAAAAATTTGATTATGGCATTTATGACTTTCAGCTAATACGCAATTCCTCTGGATTTCTCCCGAATGGAACTATTCGCTGGCAAGACGAATGCTAACCAGCCAATAAACCGGACCGGAAATAGCAGCGTTCTAAAAGGTGGCCAGCCCTCGCGTCGGCCGGTTATCGCACCGTTAGAGCCCTTAAACATGAGCGACATTAAGAAGTACGTACCCGAAGGCACCTCGTGGCTGAGAGCCGCAGTTTCCTCAATTCCTGTGGCTGGCAGCGCCCTCGACCATCTTCTATTTGACAAGGCTGATGCCATCCGTATGCGCAACATGGAGGCGGCTGTTGCTTCGCTGTCAGATGAGGTTCAGAAGCTGGGGCAGCAGGCAATCGATAAGGATTGGTTTTCTTCGGAAGAAGCGTTGGCGGCGTTCAAAATTCTCTCCGACAAAGCCTCATATGAGCCGGACAAGGCAAAAGTTGATGCACTTGGTCGGTTAGTGGCAACGTGTGGAACTGTTGAGCATGCCAGCGATGCCAAGAAGCTTTCAGTCTTGGAGCATCTAGCACGCCTTTCTTCGGTCCAGATCAAGCTGCTATCTGTGATGCTGGTTACACCGCCACAGGAAAAGAAATTCTCCACGGGTGGCCTTGAACAAACTGCTAAAGCGATTTGGGTCAGCGACGTCATTGCCGCGCTTAATGCGGGGCCCCAATTTTGGAACGGGACATTGGTGGTCGATCAAGAGCTGGAAGTCCTTGAATCCTTAAACACCATCAGGCGAGTAGAGCTATTTGGTCCCGGAGAACTTGGCTTTTCCTTTACGACTATTGGGCGTCATGCTGCTACTTACGTTAAGTCCGCCGGGCTCTAACATAAAGTAGGGACCATGGGGTCAGATCTTGAATGTTGAATTTTTCAGGAATCTTGGGAACAGGATGGGGAATACAAATTTTTCCCAGCGCGGCGGCCTTGGGAGCAGGAGGCCGGCAGCTATACAACGAGGTTTTAATGCAATTAGACATCAAAAAGGATTGCGAGGGCGTGCACTGGCTGGAAGTATCGGATATTTTGAAACGCGTCGGAATGGCGTCCTACGAACCCGATATGCACAGAAAAGCATTCGAAGCGAGCCACACCACCATTTTTATCTATAACGCTGGACAGCTAATAGGCTTCGGTCGAGCGATTTCTGATGGTGTCTATCAAGCTGCTGTCTATGACTGTGCGGTCATTCCCGAATTTCAAGGAAAGGGAGTTGGCAAAATTCTAATCAACAACTTGATGGCAGGAATTTCACATTGCAACGTCATCCTGTATGCCTCTCCGGGGAAAGAAGGCTTCTACCAAACACACGGATTCCGAAAAATGAAAACAGGCATGGCGCTTTTTAAGAATACCGAATCAATGAAAGAGCGTGGATTCACAGAATGACCAACAGGATTTTTTAAGACCGAGTCCAACAGTGCACGAATGTTCAGTTCTGATTGGCTGATACGGTGGCGAATTTGGTGGCGGAAAGGGAAGGGAATAGGGCTCCTCGTCATTTGGTGTGGATTTGATGTATAAAACGATCAAATCCACACCAAATGACGAGGGGAACCATGAATAGCAAAGATATCATTACGTTAGGCCTTGGACTGCAGGCTCCATGGGAAATC
>JAQUEZ010000328.1 GCA_028684915.1 Desulfobulbus sp. | reverse complement strand
TTAATCACCACCACAGCCAGAACAACCATGCCATCGGTGAACTTTCCCAACGCCACGGCCAGGGTTCCGGAACCGAGCAGCACCCAAATAAGGGGGTTGTTGATCTGCCGCCAAAGCAGCTGCAGGAGGCTATCTTTGGGTTTTCTCTTAATGGCATTGGCACCATGCTGCAACAGCCGCTCCCTCGCCTCTTCCGAGGAAAGTCCTTGTTGTTGCGATTGGAGTTCTTCAAAGAGCAGGGCCAGAGAATATGTATGCCAGGTTTTGCTTTGGGATTGTTCTGAACGCATCATGTCTGTTTTTTTCAATGGTCGTTCTCGCGGAAAAAATTCAAAACACCGTGTCGAGCTTCGTCACTCACTGGTGTAATAATGTGCGGTTTTCTGGTTTTGAGTTTTTATAAATCCACCGTATTTTGAGAACAATAAAGCATGATGGCGTCGTAAAAACTTCGATCTACTGCGTCGCTGCGTTTTTCCCGACGCTCGACATATCTTATGCATACCTTCGAGCCGGTAAAACACTGCTCCTTGTATATCAGTGTTTTCACCTAGCCATCTCTTAGATGTGTGATGGGCTTTTTCGAGTCCAGCAAGCCTGGTGTGTGCAATAAGCATCTCTTGTAATCCTGCAAGCCAAAAGCATTCCAGCTTCACCTCTCGGCAAACATAAAAATTTTAAATATATTATAATTTTAGTAGGTTGGGTAATGATGATCACCCGTGCCCAAAACCTCAGAAGCGATGATTCTCATCTTGTCATTATCTGTTTTTTTTTTTGGACAAGTGGCTTTTCCGTTTTTTTGTTTTCCTCTTCCACTTATGTTGAAAAAAGTGGTACAAAATAAATATTTTACAACTAACTTGAGGCAAGAGCGCAATCCAATAGCACCCCCAAAAACTCTATTCAAGCAACGGCAAGCTCGCTCGGTCTCCGCCACCCGAACGCTTTAGGGGCACCATGCACCCAGCAAAGGTCTCAAATAAAACCGATCTGTTAGCAGAGATATTCCAGCCACCGATTCAGCGCCTGGCAACAGTCCTGAACATGGGAGCGGCTATTCTCAGCTGTGACGGGACTGTAATTTCCTCCTCTAAGTGGCCATCGACCTGCGTCCCTCCTTTTTGCTCGCAGACAACAACAGATTGTTTTCAACACAAGCCTCAACCCAAGAGTGTCACAGAAATTTTCGTCAATACCCCTCATTGCAAAGCGGGGTATCGTTTTGCCACAGCCTCTGTCATGGCGGCGCAAAACCAGATAGCCACCCTTGTGATCGGCCCTTTTTTAGTATTGGGGCCTCAAAACGTCCCCTCGAGCCCTCAAACAGCGGGTAAAAATCCTCCCTGCCCGCAAGAGGAACTCCCCACCATTCCCCGCCAACAACTCTCCCTGATCCTGGCTCATCTGGAAACAACAGCTGAGTTAATCGGGCAGAGGATCGATCTCAACGCCCAAAAGCGTATCGAGCAGACTTTACGAGAGAGTCATAATCGCCTCCAGAGTTTTTTCCATGCCGCACCGCTTGGGATGGTCGTATCGCACAACAAGACCATGCTCAAGGTCAACAAAAAGTTCTGCAAAATCACCGGCTACACCCCGGAGGAACTGGTAAACCAATCCACCCGCCGTTTTTATCAGAACGATCAGGAGTATGAACGGGTGCATCGGGAATTGTCGAAAAACTTGTGGGACCTTGGGCTGATCGGCCATGTAGAAACCAGTTGTGTCTGCAAAGACGGATCGGTGCGTGACATAGCGCTTTATGCCGCACCCATTGATATCGACAACACTCGAGCCGGGGCAGCGGTTGTCGTCCAGGATATCACCGAACAAAAACTCAACGAAGAAGCCCTACGCCTCAGCCGAGACAAACTGCAGAGCTTATTTCATGCCGCACCGATCGGGTTGGCTATTATCCGCGAACGTCACTTGTATTCGGTCAACGAACGACTGTGTACCATAACCGGTTATGATGCAGATGAACTCATCCTCATGCATGTACGGCAAATCTACGCCACCCAGGATGAATACAACCATGTTGGTCAGGCCCTCTATTCCTCCCTCTGGCAGACAGGCAGAACTGAGGTCGAAACCCGCTTTGTGCGCAAAGACGGCACAATGCGAGATATACTCATCTCCATGACGCCGATTGATCTTGAAAACCGTGATGCCGGTGTGGCCGCCGCCTGCCAAGATATCACCGAGCGAAAAAAAACCGAACAGGCGCTGCACCAACATCGGGCAATGCTGCAAAGCCTGTTCAACGCGGTACCGGTCGGCCTGGCGATTATCAAAAACCGCACTTTTTCTGCGGTCAATAAACGCCTCGCCGAATTGACGGGCTGCTCTGTGGATTCTCTGCGGGGCGCACCGACGCGAAAATTCTATGAAAGTAACAATGAGTTTTTTCGCATCCGGGATGAACTCTACGGAGAACTGTGGCGATCGGGGCATCATAAGTACGTCGAGACCCGCATGGTCCGAGCAGATGGAACCCTGCGGGATGTTTCTCTCTATGCAGCCCCTATTGATGCAGACGATCCCCTGGCCGGTGCGGCAGTGGCCATTCAGGATATTAGCGAACAAAAATTGGCGGAAAAGGCCCTGCGCGAAAGCGAATTTCGCTTCCGGTCCTTTTACAACACTAATCCGGAGGGGATTGTCCTGCTCGACTTCCAGGGACTTATTCTTGATGCCAACAAGGCCTTCCTTCGCGAAAGCGGCTATAGCCTGGGCCAGTGCGTTGGTCACCATTTTAAGGAGTTTATTTGTGACGAGGAGGCACAGGCTCGGGTTGTCGCGTCAATCCTCTCTTTCAAAGCCGGTATCACGAGTTCGGCCCCCCTTGAATTTTCGTACAAGACCGCCGACGAAACCATTGTTCCGGTGGCCGCCAAAGGCTGGCTGGTGGTGGATGAAAAAAGCAATCCGATTTATATCGGGGTCTTTATCAAAAACCTGACAAAAGAAAAGGCGCTTGCCGAGGAAAAGGCCCTGCTTGAAAAGCAGATCATTCAGTCGCAGAAGAACGAAGCCATCGGCACCCTTGCCGGAGGCATTGCCCATGATTTCAACAACATCCTCAGCGGACTGCTTGGCTACACGGAATTGGCTCTTTTGAAGATGCCCAACACGGAAAACAATAACACTCGGGAATACCTGCAACGAGTTTTGGAGATCGGACTTCGCGCCAAAGAGTTGGTGCAACAGATTCTGCGCTTCAGCCGTCACTCCAAAACCAGGATGGAGCCGGTCAATGTCGGCCCCATCCTCAAGGAATCGCTTCGCCTGCTTCGTTCGACCATTCCCACTACCATCGAGATCCGACAGGAAATCACCCTCAAGGAAGATCGTATTCTCGGTGACTCCACCCAAATCCACCAGGTACTAATGAACCTAGCCACCAATGGCTACCATGCCATGCGGGAGCACGGCGGTACGCTCAGTCTCACTATGGAACAGGTACATCTTGAGTCGGCTAAACATTTTCTCACCATGGAGATCCCGCCAGGGGATTATCTCAAACTTAAGGTGGCAGATACCGGGAGCGGCATTTCCGCGCCAGTGCTCGAACGCATCTTTGAACCGTACTTTACCACCAAGGCGGTGAACGAAGGCACAGGACTGGGGTTGGCGGTGAGCATGGGTATCATCAAAGGCCACCAGGGATTGATCGAGGTGGAGACGAAGCCCGGTCGCGGCACCTGCTTTTCGGTGTACCTGCCGCTTTCCACTGCCCAGATTGAACCGCAACAGGGCTCTGACGGCAGGTTATCCGTTGGCCATGGGGAACGAATCCTGGTGGTTGACGATGAAGATTTTTTCCGCGAGGTGATCCGCGAGGGGCTAAGCCTGCTCGGCTACGAAGTGACAGTGCAAAGTGGCAGCCTGCAAGCCCTGGAAGCCTTCAAAAATGATCCGACAAATTTTGATCTGCTGATCACCGACCAAACCATGCCAGAGATGACGGGAACCCAACTGGCGCAACAGGTTCTTGCCATCAACGGTTTTATGCCTATCATTCTCTGTACTGGTTTTAGCGAGACCATAACGGAAGAAAACGCTTCAAATTTTGGCATCGCCAAGTTACTGATGAAACCGGTAAATATTGAAGACTTGGCCACGGCGGTTCGCGACGTATTCAAAGTTGCTCAAGCTGCCGAAGACCACTAATCCTCTCCCATCTATTGCACGTTATATTAGGGGATGCACTGCCGCAGATTCGGGCAATACATTTCCCTGCACTCCCAAAGAGACCTCCCATGACCCAACCACGCGATACTGTTTTTTATAAAACCATGGCTTTTGGCAATGACCCGGCCTTGCGCCGCCGTTACATGGTGGTGGATGAACCGCTTCCCGGTAACATTCGCTTTGGCCTGCTGCTGGAAATCCTCGATAAAGTCGCCGAAGAGGCTGCACTGAGCTATGTCAACCAATTCCATCCCACTGCCCGGGTGGTGACGGCGGCGATTGACAACATCGTCATTCGTCAAGCGGTCGATGTAAGCCGTGATCTCACCTTTGCCGCCACCATCAACCATATCGGTCGCAGCTCTCTTGAAATCGGCATTCGAGTCGAACAGCCGGGCGAGAAGACCACCGAGCATATCGCCTCCTGCTATTTCACCATGGTGGCCCGATCCGGCTATGGGGAAAACGTGACCAGTGTTACCTTACCTCCGATTGATTACGTTGAACCGATCGAGCGGCGGCGAGCCGGTAAGGCACTGGCGCGGCGGGAAGAATATCGGCATCTGCAGGCAGCCCTGCACGAACCGCCGAGCCGTTTAGAATACGAGATGCTGACCGCCCGACACCTGGCCCAGGACGAACCGGGGTTTAACGGCCTGCTCTGCGGCCAGTTGACCACCGATGCCTGGGAGCGCACCTATCCGGACCAGGAAAACGTACCATTCACCATTTTCGGCGGCTATCTCATTCGCCGCGCCTTTGAACTGAGCTCAATCTGTTCCGAACTGGTGGCACCCAACCGTTCGATTATCGCCGCGGTCAATCGAATCAACTTTTTCCATCCGGTGCGCATGGGCGACAAATTGCATTTCACCTCAAGGGTGGTCTATACCGACGACAGTTTCATCTGTATTGAGGCCGGAATTGAACGCATCAGCCGCGATCGGAAGGCCAAAGCCCTGTCCAACTCCTGCCTGTTCACCTTTGCCAATGTCGACGGTGAACTGACCCATCACCCGGTGCCCACGGTCTATCCGACAACCTACGCGGAGGATTCCCGTTATCTGGCCGCCCACCGCAGTCTACAGGTGATTCTGCGCCACCATCACCGAATTTAGCCACCCACACGGGACAGGTAACCATGGCAAAAGAGGCTATTCCCATCCTGGAAGTAGATCAGCTGGTGAAGCAGTACCATGGCTTCACCGCGGTCAATAACCTCTCCTTTTCGGTTCACGCCGGGGAGTGCTTCGGCCTCCTCGGTCCCAACGGGGCCGGCAAGACATCGACCATCCGCACGATTTACGGTTTTGCTCCGCCCAACGGGGGGCGACTGCGGGTGTTTGGTCTGGACATCACCCGGGACTGGCGCCGAATCCGAGCCAGAATCGGTGTCTGCCAGCAGGACAACACCCTGGATCCAGATTTGACCGTGTTGCAGAATCTGCTCGTCTTTGCCGGTTATTTCAAGATTTCCACCGCACAGGCAAAAAAGCGGGCTGAAGAGCTGCTCTGCTTCTTCTCCCTGGAGAAAAAACGTGAGGCCAAGGTGAGTGAGCTCTCCGGAGGGCTGGCTCGTCGCCTCACCCTGGCTCGGGCCCTGATCAATGATCCGGAGTTGATCATCCTTGATGAACCGACCACCGGCCTTGATCCACAGTCACGCCACCTGCTCTGGGAAAAACTCCAGGTCCTGCGCGGACAGGGAAAAACTTTCATTCTCACGACGCATTACATGGAGGAGGCAGCGCAGCTCTGCGACCGGCTGGTTATCCTCGATCACGGCAGGGTCCTAGTGGAAGGCTCCCCCCAGGAACTCATTGCCACCCATGTAGGCGATGCGATCGTCGAAATCACCAACCCGGATCAGTCAGTGGAAGGATTGCTTGCCCACCACTTGGTGAATTTTGATCGATTAAGCAACCGCCTGCTTATTTACGGAAG